>NZ_JBEXTX010000041.1:0-60048 GCF_040614175.1 Amycolatopsis sp. NPDC006131 | reverse complement strand
CGGCAGCAACACCACCCGCGGCTCGTCGTGGAGGACGGTCAGCCCCGCGCCCCGCTCTGTCGGAGCTCGCCACCGGAAAAGGCCGGGCGGAGCGCGGCCGTTTCCACGGCGCAGGCCGGCCCCGGCTGCGCGGCGGGCGGCACCACGCTGGCGTAGACCAGCCGGACCCGCGCCGCGGTCAGCCGGAGCGGGTCACCCGGAAACCGACGTCGTCGCTGCGGAAGGACGGGTGGCTGCGCCGCCGGACGGAGGCTCGGCAGCTCCAGTGCTCGTCGAACCAGCCGCCGCCGCGCAGGACGCGATACGGGCCGTACACCTCGGCGTCGTAGACGTCCCAGCACCAGTCCCACGCGTTGCCGATCATGTCGTGCAACCCCCACGCGTTCGGGCGCTTCCCGCCGACCTCGTGGATCCGCTCGCCGGAATTCCCGCGGTGCCACGCGATCTCATCCAGGTCGCCGTACCGCGGGCCGTCCGTTCCAGCGCGGCAGGCGTGCTCCCACTCCGCCTCGGTGGGCAGGCGGTAGCCGTCCGCGGCCCGGTCCCACTCCACGTCATCCCCGAACGAGTACACTGGGGACAGTCCCTCGTGGACGGACAACGCGTTGCAGAACCGCACCGCGTCGGCCCACGTCACGCTCTCCACCGGCAGTTCAGAACCCCGGGAAGCGCTGGGACGCGAACCGGTCACCGCCGCGTACTGCGCCTGCGTCACCTGGTGCGCCGCCATCCGGAAGGGCGCCACCTCGACGGCCCAGCTGCGCTGCGTGCGCCGGTCGGACACCGTCACACTCCCGCCCGGAACGGCGATCATCTTCACCCAGCGGATGCTACCGCCGGCCGCAGAACCTCCTCGCACCACTGGCGCAACGTCGTCGGCGTGGTGGCTTCCGGCGTGCGCGGTTCCGCGTTGTCCAGGCCCGCGTTCTTGGCCGCAGCCATGTCGATCATGCCCTGCGCCATCGCCTCGGACCAGCCCCGCTGCCGCAGACCCGCCTTCAACGCCTCGGCCGAGAGCTGCTCGAACCGCACCGGCTTGCCCAGCACGTCCGACATGATCTCCGCCACCTCCAGGTAAGTGAGGTCCTCCGGCCCGAGCACCGGCACCTCGCCGTGGCCGCTCCACGAATCGTCGAGCAGCAGCCGGGCGGCGGCGTCGGCGATGTCCTTCGTCGCGCACAGTGGCCGCCGGTGGTCCGGGACGGCCATCTCGGCGAACACCCCGTCCCGCGCGATCGACGGCACCTGCCAGAGGAGGTTGTCCATGAAGGTCGGCATCGTCAGCGCCCGGTACCGGACGCCGGTGCTCGCGATCAGGTCGTCCATCGCCAGCGACGCCGACACGTGCCCGGCGTTGACCGCCACGCCGCGGCCGACGGCCGACACCCCGACCACCCGCAGGTCCCGGCCGCGGAACACCTCGCACGCGGGACGGGTGAAGTCCAGGAACGCGGCGTCCAGGCTTTCGGCGGAGTGGTTCGGCGGGAGGAGCCAGAAGACCGCGTCGGCGTCCGCGAACGCCTTGCCGACGGTCTCGGGGTCGCCGTGCGAGCCGATGACGACCTCGGCCTTCTCGCAGACCTCCGCGGTGAGCCGGGACGGGTCGCGCACGATGACGCGAACCGGCGCGTCCGCGGCGAGCAGGGATTCGGTGAGCTGCCGGCCGATGCGGCCGGTGGGTGCGGTTACCACGATCATGGGATCCACCCTCCGCCCGCACGGCGCCGATCGTCCAATACCTCTTCGCGGACATTGATACCCTTCCGGTATGGATCTGGATCTGCGCAAGCTGCGGTACTTCACCGCCGTCGCCGAGCACGGGCACTTCGGCCGCGCGGCCGAGCGGCTGCACATCGCGCAGCCGGTGCTGAGCAGGCAGATCCGCGCGCTGGAACGGGAACTGGGCTGCGAGCTGCTCGAGCGCACCACGCGTTCGGTGCGGCTGACGGCGGCCGGTGAGCAGCTGTACGCGGACGCGCCCGGCGTCCTGGCGGCGGCGGTGGCCGCGACGCGCCGGGCGTACGGCGCGGCGCGGGGTGCGCGGCGGCTGGTGCTCGGGTTCGCGCCAGGGCTCACCGTCTCGCCCGCGGTCCGGGCGTTCGCGCAGGCGCACCCGGGCGTCGAGGTCGAGCTGCTGCACCTCAACTGGTTCGAGCAGGCCGAGGCGATGCGTGACGGCCGCGCCGACGTCGGGTACCTGCGACAGCCGTTCGACCGCGCCGGCCTGAAGACCCTCCGCGTCGGCAGCGAGCCGAAGGTCGTGTGCCTGCCCGCCGCGCACCCGCTGGCCGCGCGGCGACGCGTCCGGCACGCCGACCTCGACGGCGAACACGTCATCGACGCGCAGACCAGGCGGATCAGCACGATCGAGGAGAAGCTGGAGCTCGTCGCGGCCGGTCTCGGCATCACGATGATCCCGCGCAGCGTGGCGCGCTACTACTCGCGGCCGGACGTGGTCCACCGGACCATCAGCGACGCCGAGGAGTTCGAAATCTGCCTCGCCGTCGCCGACGGGCACCGGCGCCCGCACCTGGAGGACTTCGTCGCGATCGCGGCGCGGGCCCTGTCCGGTTGACTATGCGGGCAGCACGTGCGCGCCCGTGCGGTCGGTGCTCAGGCACAGCGAGCAGATCGTGCCGCCGGCCGCGCTCGCCGTCATGTCCGGGCGCTCGTAGGGCTCGCCGCACACCACGCAGTCGTAGCGGGTGCCGCTCGGGTTGCCGTCGGCGTCCAGCAGCGGCTCGGTGATGCCGTCGTCCGTGCGGCGCAGGTAGTACCGGCCGCGGGTCAGGATCGCCACCAGCGGGGTCAGCACCACTGCGATCACCACCGCAACCAGCGGCGAGTACGGCTGTATCGCGTCCCCGAACAGTCCGAAGTAGACCGCGATGGACAGGGCCGACGAGGCCACGAAGGACACCACCCCGACCGGGTTGACCGCGTAGAGCATCCCGCGCCGGAACTCCGGCTGCTTCGGCGACAGCTTGAGCAGGTACTTGTTGACCCCGATGTCGGTGGCGACCGTGACGACCCACGCCATCGCGCAGTTGGAGTAGAAGCTGAGCACGTTGTTGAGGAAGCTGAACATGTTCGCCTCCATCAGGACCAGCGCGATCGCGAGGTTGACCAGCACGAAGACCAGGCGCCCCGGGTAGTGCTTGGTGACGCGGGTGAACGAGTTCGTCCACGCCAGCGACCCGGAGTAGGCGTTGGTGACGTTGATCTTCACCTGGCTGAGCACGACCAGCACGAGCGCCAGCGGGACGACCAGCCACGGCGGCATCATCTGCTTGAACACGCCGGTGAACTGCTCGATCGGCTCGACCGCGGCCGCCGCGCCGACGGCGTCGAGGACGTAGACCGCCATGAACACGCCGATCGCCTGCTTGACCGCGCCGAACAGCACCCAGCCGGGCCCGGCCAGCACGACCGACGTCCACCAGGCGCGCCGGTTCTCGGCCGTGCGCGGCGGCATGAAGCGCAGGTAGTCGATCTGCTCGCCGATCTGCCCCATCAGCGAGAGGCACACGCCCGCGCCGAGCATCACCGCCGCCGTGCTCAGGCCGGAACCGCCGGTGCCTTCGTGCGACAGCCAGCGCGACACCGAATCCGGGTCCTGGACGATGAGGAACACCAGCGGGGCGACCATCAGCAGCAGCCACAGCGGGTTGGTCCAGCTCTGCAGCTTCGCAAGCGCTTTCATGCCGTAGATCACCAGCGGGATGATGACCAAAGTGGACACCAGGTACCCCAGCCACAGCGGCAGGCCCAGCGCGTAGCGGAGGCCTTGCGCCATGATCGAGCCCTCGGTGGCGAAGAAGATGAACGTGAAGCTGGCGAAGATGACGCTGGTGATGACCGAGCCGTAGTAGCCGAAGCCGGAGCCGCGGGTGATGAGGTCGAGGTCGATGTTGTAGCGCGCGCCGTAGTAGGCCAGCGGGAAGCCGGTGACGAAGATGACGACCGCCGCCACGCCGATCGCGAGCAGGGCGTTGCCGGTGCCGTGCGTCAGGCCGATGCCCGCGCCGATCGAGAAGTCGGCCATGTAGGCGATGCCGCCGAGCGCCGAGGCGCCGACGACCGCCGGCGTCCACCGCCGGTAGGTCCGCGGCGCGAAGCGGAGGGTGTAGTCCTCCAGGGTTTCCTTGGTGGCCTGGCGCTGAACCGGTGGAGCCGTCGTCGCATCCATGACCGGCGACGCTAGGAAGCCGCTGTTGCCAACGGTTTGTCCCCCGGTGACGGCCAGGTTTCCCCGTGTTACCCGGCGATCCGCGGGTGCCTCCGGCGGAGCACCGGAGGCACCCGCAGCCGTTGGCCCGGCGGTGGCCGTTCCGTGGGGGAGTGCGGCAGCCGCTGACGCACCGACAGCCGTTCCGTGGGGGGAGTCCGGCGCCCGTTAACGTACCGACAGCCACTCCGCCGGGGAGTCCGGCACTCGCTCGGTGTCGGCGGGTTCGGGCGCCGGAACCGTCGCCGGGGCAGGCAGCCGGCGGTGCAGTTCCGCGGTCCAGTTCAGCATCGCCCGCGGGCGGTCCCACCCGGCGGCCCCGACGAGCTTCCCGCCGCGCACGAAACCCGTCACGCCCTGCGCGAGCTGCACCGTGTCGTCCGCCAGCGCGGGCATGCCGACCATCTGCAGCCGCGCGTCGTAGAGGCTCGACCACGCCCGCGGCATCGGCGTGAACGGCTGCGCGGCACGGCGGCCCGCCATCAGGTTCTCCGCCGCCGCGCGACCGGACTCCACCGCGTTGAGCCAGTGCTCGACCCGCCGCGGCACCTCGTCGAACCGCAGGTTGGGCCAGCACGCGACGTCCCCGGCGACCACGACGTCGTCCGCGTCGACGGCGAACAGCGTCGACTCGCACAGCACCCCGTCCTCGATCACCAGCCCGGAACCGCGCAGCCAGTCGACCGCGGGCACGCTGCCGATCGCCAGGATCACGCAACTGGCCACGACCAGCTTGTTGTTGGTCAGGTGCAGCCCGAACGCGTCCTTCGTCTCGATCCAGTGCCGCACCTCCGACCGCATCGCCAGGCTCGCGCGGTGCTTGAGCTGGATGTCGGTGACCGCTTCGGCGATGCGTGTGCCGAACCGGTGCAGCGGCGCCCGCGCGTGCCCGACCAGCGTCACGTCGCGGCCCATCTGCCGCATGCTCGCGGCGAACTCGCACCCGATCAGCCCGCTGCCGATCACCACGGCCGGCTTGTTGCTGGCCGCCAGCGCCTTCCGCACCGCGGCCGCGTCCTCGACCGTGCGCAGCACCCGCACCCGTGGATCGTGCCGCGGCGAACCGGGCAAATGCCGCGGCACCACCCCGGTCGCGATGACCAGCCCGTCGTACCACAGCTCCTCGCCGCCGGGCAGGTGCACGACGCGCTGCAGCGTGTCCAGGTGCGTCGCGCGGGTGCCCAGCCGCCAGTGCGCGTCGAGGTCGGTGTAGGTCTGCAACGTCGCGTCCGCCGGGCGGACCGTGCCCATCATCAGCTGCTTGGACACCATCGGCCGGTGGTAGGGCTTGCGCGCCTCGTCGCCGACGATCACCAGTTCGCCGTCGAAACCCAGTTCCCGCAACCGTTCCGCGGCACGCAGCCCGGCCACGCCCGCGCCCACGATCACGATCCGGTCGCCGTCACTCATCGGAGATCCCCTTGATCTGGATGGCCTGCATGGGGCAGCTGCGGGCGGCGGCGACCGCGGGCTCCCAGTCCTCGTCCGTCAGCCGGCTCCGGTACCGCAGCCGGCCGTTGCGCTCCAGCTCGAACAGTCCCGGCGCCTCCCACTGGCAGGTGCCGAACAGCTCGCACCGCTCGTTGTTCACGCTCACGCGTGGTCCCTTGCGCAGCTTCACACCAGCTCCTCGACCAGCCCGATGCGCTCCAGGACCCGCGCGGGCAGGAACCGCAGCACGGCCAGCGTCACCGTGGGCACCAGCAGCGTGATCCCGCCGAGCCACAGCAGCGCGAGGTGCCCGTTGGCGATCGCGCCGAAGAACGAGTGCAACGCGGTCAGCGCGACCGCCGGGTAGGCCAGCCGGTGCACCCACAGCCAGCGGCGGTAGGCGGTGTAGCGCTGCAGGCCCGCGGTGAGCGCGACGGCGAGCATCAGCTCGATGCCGATGATGCCGAAGCTGTGCCGCGCCAGCCCGGTCAGCGGCACGGTCAGCTGCGCCACGGTGAACGCGCCGCTGGTCAGGAACAGGAACGACAGGGCGTGGATCGCGCCGAAGGCCAGCGCCAGCGTGGCCAGCGCGATGTGCCCGCTGCGCAGCGCTTTCCGGCCGGTGATGTTGCGGACCCAGCCGGTCGCGGTCAGCACGCCCCAGCACAGCGTCAGGCACATGAACGCGTATGCCAGCCGCGCGGAGAAGGCCGCGACACCGCGCAAACCGGTGTCGGCCGTCTGCTGCGCGAGCGGCATCAGGGACTCGAGTGTCACGTCTTGTCTCCAGCTTTCAGTCGTCTGGCGGGGTGGCGGATCAGCCACAGCACGAGCACCGTCGCTCCGCACAGCAGCGCGGCCAGCACGACGGTGGTGATGACGTCGGTGGCCGCCAGGTCGAGGGCCGCGCCCGCGGAGGCGGACGCCGTGCCGGATTGCGGCTGGGGCAGCTGCGTGTAGTCGACGAGGCCGGTGCTCTCCAGCAGCGTGATGTGCCGGAGCACCACCTGGTTCGCGGCGGCGGCGAACGCGCGGATCTCGTCGTCGCGGGTGTTCGCGCGCACCTGCGCGATGACGCCGAACACCACGCCGTGCGCCGCGCGCAGCCGGTTGGCGAAGACCCGCTCGAAGTCGGCGGCCGTCGGCGCGTCGCGCATCTCCACGAGCCAGCGCTGCTGGTCGGCCGTCGGCTGGTCGGGCAGGATCACGCCGCGCCGCTGGGCCAGGTCGCGCACCTGCACGTCGAGCCGCCCGTGGTCGACCATCAACGTCATGCCGACGTCCTTCACGTGCTCGTCGCGGGCGCGGGTGCGGGCCCAGTCGCCCGCGGGCATCTCCCACAGCCCGGCCTGCCGGACGCGGATCAGCAGATCGCGGTCGGCGGCGCTCAATTCGGTCTGCGCGGTCACATTCCGTGGTACGGCCAATTGGACGAACAACACGACCAGGATCAGGGTCAGGAATCGTCTAGAGGCCGAACGCATCAGTTCGTCCCGGATCGCTCGCGGCCTGCACTTTGTTCCCGTCCGGGGTGACCGGGAACCACGCGTCGCCCGATCTCATCCCGCCCGTTTCGCCGGGCATTTCGTCGGGCCGGTAGCGGTACAGCGGGTGCCCGGCGAGCGTCACCTGGTCCGTGCCGTCGGCCCGGGTGAGGGATCCGACGAGCGCCGGGTCGATGCCGCGCAGCTGCTGCGCCGCGGTCGCGGGTACGGGCTGCCACGTCCGGGTGCACGCGCTGTCACACGCGGACCGCGGCGGGGCGGTGGTGTCCTTGTCGTAGCGGTACAAGGTGAATCCCGCGCCGTCGACCACGATGCGGCCGAGGTCGAAGGCGCGCACGGCGTTGAGCGCCGGCGCGGCCTCCGCCGCGGGAACGGACTGCGGCGGCAGCGGCGCGGGGGAGCCGGTGTCGCACGCGGTGATCACCGCGAGGACCACGCAACCGGTGGCCAGCGGTGTCAGCGCAGGGGATCGGGGCACGTCGGGACGCCTTCCTGGAATCCACAGTGGACGGAAAAGGTCCGGGTCGCGGGGGATCGGCCCGGGAACTGTCAGCGGGGTATACGACGGCGGCGCGGAAGCGGTTCAAAGAATTTTTCCGCGAATTTCGCACTGGACTCCGCGACCGGAATACCGCAAAGATGTCCGCCGTGGGACGCCACAGCCGAATTCTCCGCACCGTGGTCGAGCCGGTGCCCGACGCGGGCCAGGACGACGACCTGGCCACCGCCCTCTACCGGGAGTTCGGCCGCCCCCTGCTCGCGTTCGTGATCACCCTGACCGGGGGTGACCGTCTGTGGGCCGAGGACGTCGTGCAGGAGACCCTGATCAGGGCCTGGCGCAACGCCGACAAGCTCGACCGGGAGCCGGAGATGCTGCGGGCGTGGCTGCACACCGTGGCCCGCCGCATCGTGATCGACGGCTGGCGCAGCCGCCGCGCGCGGCCCCAGGAGGTCGAGGAGCCCGACGCGAACTCCGTCGGGGTGCCGGACGAATCGGACAGGACCCTGGCCGCGATGATGCTGTACGAAGCACTGCAGACCCTGTCCGCGGAGCACCGGGAGGCGGTCCTGCAGACCTACCTGCACGGCCGCACGGTCAACGAGGCGGCCGAGACGCTCGGTGTGCCGCCGGGGACCGTGAAGTCCCGGATCTACCACGCCGTGCGGGCGTTGCGCCGCTCGTTGCGGGAGCGGGGGTGAGCGGCATGGGCAAACCGGCGCACACCGACATCGCCGCCTACGTGCTGGGTGTGCTGGACGACGACGACAACGCGGCGTTCGAGGCGCACCTGCTGGACTGCCCGAACTGCCAGCTCGACCTCCTGGAGATGCACGAGCTGCCGGACCTGCTCGACGAGATCCGCCGCTACTGGCCGGAACCGCCGGTTCCCGCGCCGCGGGTGCTGGCGCCGATGCTCGACGAGGTCGCCGCGATCCGCCGCCGCCGCACCCTGGTGCGCCGGGTGCTGGCCGTCGCGGCTCTGCTGCTGATCATCGCCGGGCCGCTGGTGACGCTGGCCGTCGTCCCGTCGCAGGCCCCGGCGCCGGTCGCGGCCAGTACACCGCCACCCCCGCCGCCACCGTCGTCGCCGGGCGCGAGCCGGTTCACCGGCAGTGAGACCGGCCAGGCGCTGCGCACCGAGGTGCTGGTGATGCCGACCAGCTGGGGCGCCGCGGTCCGGCTCGACCTGACCGGCGTCGCCGGCCCGCTGCGCTGCCACCTCGTCGCCGTCGACTGGAGCGGGCACGAGGAGACCGTCGCGAGCTGGACGGTGCCCGCCGGCGCGGTGGACCCGTTGCTCATCTCCGGCGGCACCGCGTTCGGTCCAGGGGACATCGAAAAGTTCCAGATCCGCACCGAGTCCGGCGCGGTGCTCGCCAGCATCGAGCGCTGAGCAGTCATTATAACGACGCGATAACGCGCGGATCGCGTTTTGAACTCGGCGGGCGCGACGTACGTATCCCCCTGTGACGGGCTCGGGGGAGCCGTTTCGTCCCAATCCCACGCCACAACCCGGCGCGCGCGTGCGCCGCCGGGCTGATTCGAGGTGAGCACATCCATGGCTCGAAACGAAGGCCGGCACCGCGTCGCACGCCGGACCAAGATCGCGACCCTCGCGGTCGGACTGGCGCTCGCGGCCGCGAGCGTCACCGTCGCCACCACCGCGGGCGACACCGGTCAGGCCGGCGCCGACGAGGTCGACCCGGCGTTCTTCGTCGACATCACCACGGTCGCCCCGAACGTGACCGAGGTGCGGCCGAACCGCCGCGCCTCCACCGGCACGTTCACGGTCGACTGCGGCCGCAACGAGAACGGCCACTACAACCCCGACAACTTCATCGCGCAGCCGGGCGTGCGCAACGGCGCCCAGCACCTGCACGACTACGTCGGCAACCTCTCCACCAACGCCGACTCCACCAACGAGAGCCTGCTGCGCGCCGGGACCACCTGCCGCAACGGGGACAAGTCCGCCTACTTCTGGCCGGTGGTGCGGATCGACCGCGAGGACGCCGAGGAGGCCAACCCGCCCGAGGACGAGGCCGAGCTCGACGCCCAGCGCGCCGAGGCCGAGCAGACCGAGGACGTCGCGCAGGTCGAGTGCCCGGACGTGGCCAGTCAGCTCGCCGAGGTCCCCGAGCACGCGATGGCGGCCGTGGACACCGAGCTGGACGCGCTGGACCAGCAGGAGGCGGCCGCCGACGAGCGGATCGCGGCCGACCCCGCCGCTGAGGCGGCTGTACTGGAACCCTTGCGGCAACAGCGATCGGCGAGCCTGGACCGCATCAGCCAGGCGACCGGGCAGCCCGTCGACCCCGCACAGGCCACCTGCGCGGTCGAGGACGCCCAGCGGCAGGGAATCCCCAACGGCGACGAGAACAGCGACGGCGACGACGCCGAACAGCCGCCTGCCGACGACAACAGCGAGATCGGCCGCAACGACGGGGAGATCCAGCTGCCCGAGTCGGTGAACATCACCTTCCGCGGCAGCCCGGTGGGCCCGGTGCGGGCCATGCCGAAGTTCCTGCGCGTGCTCTACGGCGACGCCAAGCAGGGCACGAACGGCCCGCGCAACGCCCGCGCCAGCTGGACGTGCACCGGGTTCGAGGACCGGCTCATCGACAAGTACCCGATCTGCCCGGAAGGCAGCAAAGTCGAGCGCATCCACGACTTCCCGAGCTGCTGGGACGGCCGCAACATCGACAGCGCCAACCACCGCGACCACATCGTCTTCCCCGAGGCGAACGGCCGGTGCAAGCGCGGGTTCGTGGCCGTGCCGCAGCTGCGCATCACGCTGGTCTACGACATCCCGCGCGACGTCCAGGTCGCCGGACAGTACAAAGTGGACTCCTTCCCCGAGGAGAGCCACAACCCGCGGTCCGACCACGACGACTTCGCCAACGTGATGTCGCAACGGATCATGAACCGCCTCGTGTGGTGCATCAACCGCGGCCGCACCTGCAGCGAGTGAAAGAAGTCTGAACCGCGCGGCGGCGGCGGACGTGTGCATTGCGCCGGAAGCGAATTCCCCGAGAAGGAGACGACCATGACCGCGCGCATCGTCCTGCCCGCCGCCGCACTCGCCGGACTCGCCCTGCTCACCGCGTGCGGTCAGGGCGAGCCCGGCCCGGCCGCCGGCCCGGTCGCGATCCAGCAGGCGGCCGCCGTCCAGCCGGCCGTGGGGCTGGTCGCGTCCGACGTCGACGGGCTCGGCCCGGTCCTCACCGATTCCAACGGCCTGACCCTCTACCGCTTCGACCGCGACACCGCGCGGCCGCCCAAGTCGGCCTGCGCAGGCGACTGCGCCACCACGTGGCCGCCGGTGATCGCGACCGGCGCGGTGGACGTGCGCGGGGTCGACGCGAAGCTCGTCGGCACGGTCGCGCGCGCCGACGGCACCCAGCAGGTCACGGTCAACGGCTGGCCGGTCTACCGCTACGCCAAGGACACCGTGGCCGGCGAGGCCAAGGGCCAGGGCGTCGGCGGCACCTGGGCGGCGATCACGCCGACCGGGGCGAAGGCCGCCACCCCGGAGACCGCGATCCGCACCACGAACATCCCCGGCCTGGACACCGTCCTCACCGACGGCGACGGCCGCACGATCTACCTGTTCACCAAGGACGGCAAGAACCCGCCGAAGACCACGTGCGAGGGCCAGTGCGCCACCACCTGGCCGCCGGTCATGGCGCGCGGGGAGACCCGCATCGAGGGCGTCGACCCGGAGCTGGTCGGCACGGTCACCCGGCCGGACGGGACCGAGCAGGTCACCGTCGGCGGCTGGCCGGTCTACACCTACGCCCAGGACACCGCGCCCGGCCAGGCGAACGGCCACACCGTCGGCGGCACCTGGTTCGCCATCGAGACCAACGGCTGCAAGGTCGCCGCGGAGAAGAAACCACTCGCGGCCGCGCCGAGCAGTTACTGATCCCCAGCGAGGAGTGAGTGCGGATGCCGGTGCTACGCGCCGCGAAACGGACGGCGGTCGCCGACGAGGCCCTGATCCGGACGCTGTACGAGGAGCACGGGCGGGCGCTGCTCGCCTACGCCGCCCGGCTCACCGGCGACCACGCCGCGGCCGAGGACGCCGTGCAGGAAACCCTGGTGCGGGCGTGGCGGCATCCGGACACCCTCGTCAACGGCAAGGGTTCGGTGCGCGGCTGGCTGCTGACGGTGGTGCGCAACATCGTCACCGACCGGTTCCGCGCGAAGGCCGCCCGGCCGGCGGAGGTCGCGGAGGCACCCGCGGCGCCGCCGGTCGCGGCCGACCACTCCGACGCGGTGCTGAACTCGATGGTCGTGCTCGACGCGATGGACCGGCTGTCGCCGGAGCACCGGGACGTGCTGACCGAGATCTACTTCCGCGGCCGCAGCGTCGCCGAGGCGGCGGAGACCCTCGGGGTCCCGCCGGGCACGGTGAAGTCGCGGTCGTACTACGCGCTCAGAGCGATGCGCCAGACGTTCGGCGGCCGCGGGGCCGCGGTCGGAGAGGTGGCCGGATGACGATCCACGATCCCGGAGCGCTCGCCGCCTACCTGCTCGAAGCGCTCGAGCACGAGGAGATGCGAGCGATGCAGCGGCACCTGAACTCCTGCCGTCGTTGCCAGGCCGAGGTGGCGTCCCTGCGGATGGCGCGGGCGGCGCTGGAGGTCGTCCCGCCGGAGGCGATGCTGGACGGGCCGCCCGACGGCGGGGACCTGCTGCTGCAGCGCACGCTCGGCCAGGTCCGCCGCGAACGCGACTCGCGGGTGCGGCGGAACCGGCTGGTGGCCGGGGTGGCGGCGGTCGCGGTGGCGGTCGCGCTGGGCGCCGGCGGCGTGGTGCTGGGCCGGACGACGGCGCCGCCTACGGTGACCGCGCAGGAGCCGGGCACGCGAACGGTGTCCGGCACGGACGCGGCGACCGGCGCGACGATGTCCGTGGCGGTCCGGCCTGCCGCCGGATGGGTCCGGCTGACGGCGTCCGTGGGCGGCATCCCGGCGGGCCAGAAGTGCCGGCTGGTGGTGGTCGCCCGCGACGGTTCGCGCGTCGAGGCGGGCAGCTGGCTGGTGTCCCCGGCCGGCGAGCGGGAGGGGACTTCGCTGGACGGCTTCGCTTTGGTGGCGCCCACCGAGGTGGCCGCGGTAGCGGTGGAAACCCTCGACGGGCGGCGGTTCGTGGAGGTGCCGCTCTAGATCAAAGCGCGGTGCCGCGATCGGTGCCGTTCCGCCGACCGCTCGGATGCAGCGCCCTCGCCGCGGCGCGCGCCGCGAACTCCCGGCTGGTCCGGCGCGCAGGCGCGGGCTTCCCGCCGAACGGTGTCCGGCCGATGTGCGCGGCGCGGCCAGCCGACCGCACCTGGCCCGCGGAAACTCAACCCGCCCGCGTGTAGACCAGTTCGAAGTCCAGTTCCCAGTCGCCGCCCGGATCCTGCTTCTCCCACGCGCCGTCGATCCGGTCGCCGTCCGCGGAGAACACCCCGGTGAACCGCTGCGCGAAATGCAGTGGCGTGAAGTCCGCGGTCTCCCGCAGCAGCGTCCACCGCGCGCCGTCGAAGGTCATCGTGTACAGGCGGGCCACCCCGCGCGAGTCGAAGTAGTGCTGGGTGTACCCGCCGTCCCGCGCTGGGCCCACCAGCGACAGGCTGTCCGGCACCTCCGGCAGCGGCACCTCGGTGCGCTGCGCCAGGTACGCGCCGTCCAGGATCCACTCGAACACCGACCGCGCGGGCGGCGCGCCGGGGAACCCGACCTCGACCGTCCACTCGCCGACGAAGATCTCCAGACCGCTCATCCGGGCCACCCCCAGCCAGTCGCGAAGAGCCAGGATACCGCCGCCCAGGTAACTCTCAGGAAACTGTGGCACGGTTGTCTGCGTGCGAATTCTGGTTGTCGAGGACGAGGCGCCGCTGGCGGACGCGATCGCGCGCGGGCTGCGCCGGGAAGGCATGGCGGTCGACGTCGCCCTCACCGGCGACGAGGGGCACGAGAAGGCGAGCATCACACGCTACGACGTGGTGCTGCTCGACCGCGACCTGCCCGGGATGTCCGGCGACGAGCTGTGCCGCCAGATCGTCTCCTCCGACGAGCTGACCCGCGTCCTCATGCTGACCGCGAGCGGCACGGTCTCCGACCGCGTCGAGGGCCTGTCCCTCGGCGCCGACGACTACCTGGCCAAGCCGTTCGCCTTCCCGGAGCTGGTCGCCCGCGTCCGCGCGCTCGGCCGTCGCGCCACCCCGGCCGCGCCGCCGCTGCTCACGGTCGGCGACGTCGAGCTCGACCCGGCCAAGCGCACGGTCCGCCGCGCGAGCGGCCCGGTCGACCTGACCCGCAAGGAGTTCGGCGTCCTGGAGGTCCTGATGTCCGCCAAGGGCGCGGTCGTCAGCAGCGAGGAGCTGCTCGAGCGCGTGTGGGACGAGAACGCCGACCCGTTCACCACGACCGTGCGGGTGACGGTGATGACCCTGCGCAAGAAGCTGGGCGAACCTGGGATCATCGAGACCGTGGTGGGATCCGGGTACCGGGCACGCGACACCGGCCCCGCGAAGGGGTGAGTTCGCGCTCGACACGCACGCCGGTGCGCAGCCTGCGGGCGCGCATCACGCTGCTCGCGACCGGGCTGGCGGCCGGCGTGAGCCTTGTGCTGCTCTGGCTGGCCTGGACGCTGGTCGGCGACGCCGTGGCCGCGGTGCCGCAGATGCCGCCGGGCACGGTCGTGCGCGTCGACGGCGTGGACGTGGACGCCGCCGCGCTGGCCACGCACCTGCGGGACCACGCGCGGGACAAGATGCTGCTCGCCGGGACCATCGCGTTCTGCTGCGTGGTGCTGGCCACCGCGATCCTGGCGTGGACGTTCACCTCGCGCGTGCTGCGCCCGCTGCGCGACATCACCGGCACCGCGCGGCGGTTGTCGGTCGAGTCGCTGGGCGAGCGCATCGGCGAGGTCGACGCGCGCGGTGAGCTGGCCGAGCTGGCGCAGACCTTCGACGCGATGCTCGACCGGCTGCAGTCGGCGTTCGAGGCGCAGCGGCACTTCGTCGCCAACGCCAGTCACGAGCTGCGCACCCCACTGTCGGTGATCCGCACCGAACTGGACGTCACGCTCGCCGACGACCGGGCCGACGCCGCCGAGCTGCGCCGCATGGCCGGTGTGGTGCGGGACGCGACCGAGCGGGCCAACCAGCTCGTCGGGTCGCTGCTGCTGCTCGCCCGCACCGACGGCGCCGGGCTGGTGGTGACCGAGCCGGTCGACCTCGCCGCGCTGGTCGCGAGCGCGTGGCGGGCCGTGTCCGGGGAGGCCGACCAGCGCGGCCTCAAGACCACCTTCCACGTCGAGCCGGCCTGGACCACCGGCGATCCCGCGCTGCTCGAGCGCATCGCGGGCAACCTGCTGGAGAACGCGGTGCGGCACAACGTCGACGCCGGCTGGATCGAGGTCACCACCCAGGCCGGGGAGCAGTGGTCGACGCTGCGGGTGCGGTCCTCCGGCGGGCTGGTCGACCCGCAGACGGTGGACGAGCTGTTCGAGCCGTTCCGCCGCGCGGGCGTGGCGCGCACCGCCCGCCACGGCGCGGGTCTCGGGTTGTCGATCGTGCGCGCGGCGGTCGAGGCGCACGACGGGCTGGTCGCCGCGGAACCGGTGGTCGGCGGCGGGCTGGCCGTCACCGTCCGGCTGCCCGCGACCCGCTGAGTTACGGTGCTGGGCATGGTCCCTTCCCTCCGGTTGAACAACGAGATCGAGCTGCCCGCACTCGGGTTCGGGGTGTACAAGCTGCCCGACGACGAGGTCGAGTCGGTGATGCACGTGGCGATGGAGGCCGGCTACCGCAGCTTCGACACGGCGACCCTCTACGGCAATGAGCGCGGCGTCGGCGCTGCGGTGCGGTCGTCCGGCCTGCCGCGCGAGGAGTTGTTCGTCACCACGAAGCTGTGGAACACCGAGCACGGCTACGACCGGGCGCTGAAGGCGTTCGACGGCAGCCTGGAGCTGCTCGGGCTCGACTACGTCGACCTGTACCTCATCCACTGGCCGGTGCCGGGGCAGGACCGCTACGTGGAGACGTGGCGCGCGCTGGAGAAGATCCTCGCCGACGGCAGGGCCCGCGCGATCGGCGTGTCCAACTTCCAGATCCCGCACCTGGAACGGCTGATGGCCGAGACCGAGGTCGTGCCCGCGGTCAACCAGGTCGAGCTGCACCCCGGACTGCAGCAGGCGGCGCTGCGCGGCTTCCACGAGGAGCACGGCATCGTGACCGAGGCGTGGAGCCCGCTCGCTCGCGGCAGGCAGCTGGACCACGAGGTGATCACCACGATCGCCCGCAAGCACGGCAAGACCCCGGCGCAGGTGGTGCTGCGCTGGCACATCGAGATGGGCCACATGGTCATCCCGAAGTCGGCCACCCCGAGCCGCATCCGGGAGAACATCGACATCTTCGACTTCGAGCTGGACTCGCACGACATCGCCGGGATGGCGACGCTGGAGGCCGGTGACCGCCACGGCCCCCACCCC
This sequence comes from Amycolatopsis sp. NPDC006131, assembly GCF_040614175.1. Classification (NCBI taxonomy): domain Bacteria; kingdom Bacillati; phylum Actinomycetota; class Actinomycetes; order Pseudonocardiales; family Pseudonocardiaceae; genus Amycolatopsis; species Amycolatopsis sp. NPDC006131. The sequence goes on along the minus strand of NZ_JBEXTX010000041.1, from coordinate 43,901 downwards.
GATGCCTGAGGTAATTCGCACCACGAACTGTTAACCTGGTGGAATGCCCGCACAGGATGACGGCCGGATGGGGATCGTGACCGCCCTGGTGCGGTCCACGTTCCTGGTGAACGCGGTGTATTCCGAATCGGCCAGGGAGTACGGCATCACGATGCCGCAGGGGCAGCTGCTGTGCGTGCTGATGGCGCGGCCCTACGGCATGACCGAGCTGGGCGCGGTGCTGCGGCTGGCGAAGTCGAGCCTCACCGGGCTGGTCGACCGCACCGAACGCAACGGCCTGGTCCGCCGCGAGCCGGATCCGCGCGACACCAGGGCGGTTCTGGTCGCGCTCACGCCGGAGGGGAAGCGGCTGGCGGGGGAGTTCTACGCGGAGACCTGCCGCCGGATCGAACAGCTTCCCGCGGGGCTCGACGCGGCCGACCGCGACCGGCTCGCGGGCCTGCTCGGCCGGGTCGTGACGGACAACGAGGTGCCCCCGGTCTTCCTGGACCGCTGACCCTTGCAGTTCGTACTGCGAACCATTATTGTTCGTAGTACGAACTGGAGGGATCATCATGACTGCACCTGACGTGGTTTTCGGGTTCGGCGCGCACACCGGCGTCGACGAGGTGACCGACCTGCTGCGCATGGTCCGGCGAGCGGACGCCGACGGGCTCGACCTGGTCTCGCTGTCCGACCACCCCTACTTCGGGAGCCGCCTGGACGCCTACGCGACCATCGGGTTCCTGCTGGGGAACACCGAGCGCATCGCGGGTTTCGCCAACGTCACCAACCTGCCGCTGCGGCCCCCGGCGATGCTGGCCAGGGCGGTGACGACCCTGTCGGCGCTGTCCGGTGGCCGGGTCGTGCTCGGGGTGGGCGCGGGCGGGCTCCCGGACCGGATCGCCGACATGGGCGGGCCGCGGTTCACCCCGGGCGAGGCGGTGGAGGCCTTCGAGGAGGCGATCCTGCTGGTCAAGAGCCTGGCCGGGGGTGGAGAGCCGGTGACCCACGAGGGACGGCACTACCGGGTGCGCGGCATCGAGCCCGCGCCGGTGGCCGCGCCGCCGGTGTGGACCGGGTCGGTCGGCGGAAGTCGCTCGCCGCGACCGGCCGCGCGGCCGACGGCTGGCTGCCCGGCCACGCGGCGGACTGGCTGAGCGAGCGGTACCGCACGTCGCGGCCGGTGATCGACGAGGCGGCGTCCGCGGCAGGGCGCGACCCGAGCGAGGTCCGGACAATCCTGAACTTCCCCGGCCGCATCACCGACAAGCCGCTGGCGAAGACGCGGGACGACGAGGGCCGCTGGATCGGCGGGTCCGTGGACCAGTGGGTCGAGGAGCTGACCTCGGGCGTCCTCGAGCACGGGATGTCCGGCTTCATCCTGTTCCCGCCGGGCCACGCCGCCCACGACGACATCTCCCTCGGCCGCTGGGCCCGGGAGATCGTGCCCGCTGTCCGGGAGACGATCGCCAAGGAGGCCTAGGCTACGGCGACTCCGGCTGGGTTTGCCTGCGCTCCGACCGCGGGTGCCCAAGGCCGGCCGCCCACGACGCCAGCAGGGCAAGGCCGTCCGCGGTCGCCGTGCCGGCGGGCGCGGTGTAGACGTTCAGGAGCAGGCCGGGTTCGGCAGGCATCTCCATCGACTCGACGTCCAGGTCGAGCCGGCCCACTACCGGGTGGCGCAGGCGCTTGCGCCCGGACCGGTGGTGCCGGACGTCCTGGGATGCCCACCGCTGCCGGAAGAGCTCGCTGCGCGCCGACAATTCACCGACCAGGGCGATCAGCTCCTCGTCGTGCGGATCGCGGCCGGCTTCCATGCGCAGCTTCGCAGCCACGTCGCAGGCGATCCGGTCGTAGTCGACGAAGAACGTTTTCGCCGCGCCGGGGGCCAGGTACACGAACCGCGCGGTGTTCGCCGGCCGTCGCGGGTCGGCCAGCACCGGTGAATACAGCGCGCGGGCGAGGTGATTCATGGCCAGCACGTCATAACGGCCAGTGCAAATCCAAGCCGGCGCATCGGTGATGGCGTCGAGCACCTGCTGAAGGGCCGGGCGCACTGTCACGGCGGGTCGCCGGCGGCGTGGACCCTTGGACTGCCGCGCGAGGTGGAACAGGTGATCGCGCTCGGCCTCGTCGAGTTGCAAGGCAGAGGCCAACGCGTCGAGCACCCCGTCGGAGGCGCCGGTGAGGCTGCCGCGCTCCATGCGCACGTAGTAGTCGACCGACACCCGCGCCAGCAGAGCCACCTCTTCGCGGCGCAGACCTTCGACCCGGCGGTTGCCGCCGTAGGCGGGCAGTCCGGCCCGCTCCGGCGTGATTCGCGCGCGACGCGAGCTCAGGAATTCCTTGATCTCGGTGCGCAGATCGATCGTGGCCACGCCTTGACCGTAGGCCCTGTCTGCGGGCGGAGGGAGGTTCTGCTGGTACCCCCGTCGAGGCCCGGGGCCGCCGGCAAAACGCCTACGTACCCGTTGCGGTCGTGGCGATGCCGCCGTCGACCGGGACGATGGCGCCCGTCAGGTAAGACCCGGCGCGGCTGGCGAGGAACACGGCGACGCCTGCCATGTCGTCGTCGCGGCCGAGCCGGCGCAGTGGGGCCTTCGCGGTGATCTTGTCGCCGATGGCGTCGAGCGTGGCCGCCATCATCTGCGACGGGAACACTCCTGGGGCCACCGCGTTCACCGTGACGTGCTGGGGGCCCAGTTCCCTGGCGAGCACCCTGGTGAGTTGGTGGAGCGCGGCTTTGCTGCCGGCGTACGAGTAGTTGGGCGACTCGGCGACGTGGATGGCGGCGATACTGCCGATGTTGATGATCCGCGCGGGATCGTCGGCGGTGCCCGCCCGGCGAAGTGCGGGGAGCAGCGCCTGCACCAGCCAGAACGGCGACTTGAGGTTGAGGTCGATCACCGCGTCCCAGGCCTCGGCCGGGAACGTCTCCAGCGGCTCGCGCCACATCGCTCCCGCGTTGTTGACGAGGATGTCCAGGCGATCCGAGTCGCCTTCGACGAGATCAGCGAGGCGCTGACACTCGTCGTACCTGGACAGGTCGGCGGGGAATGCTCGGACGTCGCCGAATTCGGAGAGTCGATGCTGTGCCTCCGTGCACGCGTTGGTGTTGCGTGAGCTGATGACGACGCGGGCGCCCGCCTGCAGCAGGCCCCGCGCGATCATCATCCCGATGCCCCTGGTGCCACCAGTGACAAGTGCGTACTTCCCACTCAGATCGAAGAGATCCGCGTGGGTGGTGAACTGGTCGTCCGCCATGGGTCTTCGTCCCCTTTGTCGTGGAAGCATGCGGCCGGCTGGGAGCCGGCTCAACCAAAGTGGCACGCGTCCTGGACGTCCGGGAGACCCTGGTGATGCAGGTACTGTGAGACCCCCTCGCCTAGGAAGTGTCCTCCCGTTCCGGGCGGGTGAATCGGACTCGCCGGTCCCGCATCGCCTGCCGGGTCGAGAGATGCGGCCTGGCAGGTGAGCAGCACCCGCGTCGGTGACCCGCGCCCATCCATCGCAAGATGGATCTTCGTGCTCAATCTGGCCGCGGGACCGGCCGGGTCCTTCCCCATCGACCGCGAGCGCCTCGAGCCCGGGCGCGCAGCCCTCTTTTCCGGGCGCCAGCAGCATGCTGGTGCGCCTGCCGCCGCCGACCAAGGACCTGGCCCCTCGCCTCACCAAGGGGCGCAGTCCTAGGGTCGGATCGCCGCCGCGAGGTGTTTCGCCAGCACCTCCGGTGCCTGGGCGTGCGCGAGGTGCCCCTGCCCGGGCATGACCATCCGCCGGGCCTGGGGCAGCGCCCGCTCGAACACCGCGAAGGCCGTGCCGTACGGTTCGGCTCCCTCGTTCAGCTCGCCCAGCAGCAACGTGACCGGCACGTCGAGGTCGTGGTAGCGGTCGAAGGCCGGCTCGTGCGCGTTCAGCGCGGCGAGTTCGGCCGCGAGCGGATGGGCCAGCGGGCGCAGCACCGGCCACACCGGACTCTCCCGCAGCTCGGCCACGTACTCTGCGGAGAACCCGGACACGTCGCGGTTCACGATCTCCACCGCGCGGTCCAGATCGCCCTCGGCCGCCCGCAACGACTCCAGCGCGTGGACACCGAACGGGCTCGACACCGGTTCGTAAGCCACCACCGACCGCAGATCCCGCCGCCGCACCGCGGCCTCCAGCGCGATCAGCCCGCCGTAGCTCCAGCCGAACAGTTCCACGTCGCCGCCGAGGGTGTCCAGCACGTGGTGCAGGTCGTCGATCTCGGTGCGCAGCGAGTACCCGTCGCCGAGCGGGCCGCTGGGCGCCCGGCCGCGCCGGTTCAGCACGACGACCGGGTTCGGCAGCGCGAGGGCGTCGACGACCGGCCGCCAGGACGCGGCGTCGGCCATCACGCCGGGCACCACGACCACCGGCGGCCCGTCACCGTCGCGCCGCTCGGCGGTCAGCGTCGTGCCGTCGCGGTCGAACCGCAGGATCTCCATCGGTTTTCCTTTCACAGAACGATGTCCAGCAGGGGAACGAGGACGCCGGTGCACACCGTCATGGCGAACATGTTGCCCGCGCAGGGATGCACGCCGAGCGGGATGCGCCGGGACGCGAACGCGGCCAGCGGGGGAGCGGCCAGCGCCCCGAGCACTGCGCCGCTCAGCACGGCGGGCCACGTCGGCCCGTAGGTGAGCACCACCGCGGGCGCGACGGACACCACCGGCACGAAAGTCGGGTACCAGCCGTGCCGCGCCCACTGGCGCCGGTACACCAGCACGCCGAGCGTGGCGGTGAGCACCTGCGCGGTGAGCAGGGCGGGTAGCAGACCGCTGCCGTACACCGGGGTCAGCGGGTTGAGCAGGTAGGTCAGCACCGTTCCGGCGAGCAGTCCGAGCGAGGCGATCTCGTTGCCGTGGAAGGGCGCCTCGGTGAAGTCGGCGAGCACGCGCCGCACCACCCAGACCGGCCCTTGCCGCGGCACGGTGCGTTCCGCCGCGGGCGGCGGGACCGGCCGCGGGAGCCACGGCAGGCGGCGGCACAGCGGGAACGCGATCAGCGCGCTGACCCACATCGCGGTCACCGACCCCAGCACCGCGGGCTGCCCCAGTGGCACGCACACGAAGTTGACCAGCAGCAACGCGGCGGGCGTGGTCAACGCGGCGCCGAGCACGGCACCGGTGGCGGCGACCCGCCACCCCGCGCCGTAGGTCAGGACCACCATGGGCGGCACCGACACGAACGCCACGAACGTCGGCTGCCACGCGCCGGTCGCGGGGATCGTCCACCCCCAGGCCAGGTTGGACAGCAGCAGCCCGAGCAGGGCCGCGGCGGTGACCCACGGCCACAGCCCGCTGCCCCCGCTGACCGCGAACCCGGCCCAGCGGCGGCCGCGCCGCCATCCGACGTGCGCGATCCAGCCACCGGCCAGCAGGCCGACCCCGCCGAGCGCGGACTTGTAGAACTGCGCCTCGGTGGCGTCGCCCAGGACCCAGCGCAGGAACTGCGGGATGTGGTGGTAGGCCTGCTCCTGCCACTCGTCGTAGGCGGACAGGACGTGCGGCAGCGAACCGGTGACGCGGGCCAGCAGCAGGGCGATGCCCGCGGTGACCCCGAACAGCGCGGCGCCGGCCAGCCAGCGGCCGAGCGCACCGGCGGGCTTCGTCGCCCGGCGGGTCGTGGTGAGCACCGGGATCACCGCGGGTAGGCCTGGCCGCCGCGGTACCCCAGCAGCGGATCGTAGAGGTCGGTGCGGCGGTCTCGTGGCAGGTCGTTGAGCTCGTTCCAGATCGCCGCCGACCGGGTGGCCATCAGGTCGAGTCCGCTGTAGACGATCGTGTCGCCCTCGGGGGCGGCGACCTCGAGGGCGGGCCAGCCGTTGGTGCCGGTGATCAGCGAGCACCCGAGGAACTTCGCGCCGCGCTCCTCGCCGACCCGGTTCGCCGCGACGATCGGCACACCGTTGACGTGCGAAGCGGTCATGGTCAGGTAGGCGGCCATGCACCGGCCGGCGTCGTCGAACAGCGGCGGCGGCGTCCACACCCAGTTGTTGACGCTGCAGATGACGTCCGCGCCCTGCACCGCGAGCAGGCGCGCGACCTCCGGGAACCAGATGTCCCAGCAGATCAGCAGGCCGATCCGGCCGATGCGGGTCTCGAACACCGGAAACCCGAGGTCGCCGGGGGTGAAGACGAGCTTCTCCTTGTGCCACAGGTGGGTTTTGCGGTAGTGCCCGATCAGCCCGTCCGGTCCGATGAGGACGGCGGTGTCGAACAGGCGCACCCCGTCGAGTTCGGTGATCCCGCCGACGAGGTGGATGCCGCGGCTGCGGGCGAGTTCGGTCCACGCCTGCACGGTCGGGCCGGTCAGCTCCTCGGCGTGCGCGTAGGCCTCCTCCCGGGTGGCGAAGGAGTAGCCGGTGTTGACCAGCTCGGGCAGCACGACCAGGTTCGCGCCCTGCTCGGCGGCCTCGGTGACCAGTTCGAGGGTCCGGGCGAGGTTCTTGTCCTTGTTCTCCAGCCCGACCTGCGGGTCGCACTGCACGGCAGCGGCGGTGATGGCGCTCGTCGACATTCGGCTGTTCCCTTCAGAGGTGTTCGGCGATCGTCAGGAGGTCGTGCTCGGAGCCGGGCGGGCCGACGAGCTGCAGTCCCACGGGCAGCTCACCGACGAGACCGGCGGGGACGGACAGGGCGGGCAGCCCGAGAACGCTCCACGGGCTGGTCAGCGACAGCAGCGCGGCTCGCACGTCGCCGACGTCGGAGGTGCGCGCATCGAGCGGCGGGGCGGGCAGCGGAGTCGTGGGCAGCGCGAGGATCCCGTGTTCCCGCAGCAGGTCCAGCACTCCGCCGCGGACCCGGTCGCGCAGCTCGCGGGCACGGACGTACTCCCAGCCGCGGACTTCGCCACCGGCCCGGAGGCGGTCGCGGACCTCGTCGCCGAACAGGTCCGGCCGGTCGGCGAGCCGCTCCGCGTGCACGGCATAGGCCTCGCTGCCCTGGATCGCCGCGTACGCGGCGCGGAGCGCTTCCGCTTGCGGGAGAACGACTTCGTCGAGATCACGCAGGCGCTCGCGGACGGTGGCGACCACCTCCGGCGCGGTCGGGTGGATTGTGTCCGGTGGCAGCCACGCGACACGGGATGTCTTGTTTCCGGGCTTGGCTCCACTCAGGACTGTCCACAGCAGACGCGCGTCGGCGGCCGTGCGGGCCAGCGGGCCGACGGTGTCCAGCGACGGCGCCAAGGGCAGGACGCCGTGTGTGCTGAGCGCGCCGTGCGTCGGCTTCAGGCCGACGATTCCGCAGCACGCGGCGGGGATCCGGACGGAGCCGCCGGTGTCGGTGCCGAGCGCGAGCGGGACGACGCCCGCGGCGACCGCCGCCGCCGAGCCGCTGCTCGACCCGCCGGTCATCCGGCCCGGGTCGTAGGGGTTGCGGGCCGGGCCGTTCGCGGCGCGGTCACCCGTCGGCCCGAACGCGATTTCGTGGGTGGCGGTCTTGCCGAGGACGATCGCGCCCGCCGCGCGGAGCCGTCGCACGCAGTCTGCGTCCGCAGTGGCGACGTGGTCCGTGAACTGGCGGGAACCGGCGGTGGTCGGCAGCCCGCGCACGTCGATCACGTCCTTGACCGCGACCGGGACGCCGTGCAAAGGCCCGCGGTCGACGCCCGCCGCCAGCTCGCGCCCCGCCTGGTCGGCAACGGCCCGGGCGCCGGCCTTGTCCACGGTGACGAACGCGTTGATCACCGGCTCCCACCGGGCGAGTTCGGCGAGCGCGGTCTCGACCAGGTCACGTGGCGTGAGCCGTCCGGCGCGCAGGTCCGCGGCGAGGCCCGCCACGGGGCGGTGCGCGAACTAGCCGGCGCCGGGTGGCGGGGCGAGCCTGGTCCCGAGGGATGACGACACGGTGTTCCTCTCCTTGCGCAAACGTTTGGGTCCGTGTTGCTGGTGTACCCAAACGTTTGGGAAAATCGTTTGGGTAGTATCAAGGAGCGCGGGAGCCGCCGTCAAGGGGTGGCCGGGCGGAAGGCTGGGAAGTGGGTCGAGCGGAGCGCAAGCGGCCGGCCACGCTGCGGACCATCGCGCAGAGCGCCGGGGTCGACATCTCCACGGTGTCCCGCGTGCTCAACGGGTCGCCGGAGGACGCCGCGCGCGCCGCATCCCGGGAGACCGCCGACGCGATCCGGGAGTGGGCGGCCCGGCTGGACTACCGGCCGAACCCGCACGCGAAGAGCCTGCGCACCCAGCGCAGCAACCTCGTCGGGGTGCTGGTGCCGCGGCTGTCCGACGTCGTCCTCGCGACGATCTACGAGGGCATCGAGGACGCGGCGGCGGGGCACGGGCTGGCGACGTTCGTGATGAACAGCCACGACCGGCCTGCCGAGCAGCGGGCGCGCACCGAGCTGGCGCTGTCGCGCCGTGTGGACGGCCTCATCCTGGGCGACGCGCACCACGACGGGGAGTTCACCGGCGAGCTGGCCGAGCGGCGCGTGCCGTTCGTGCTGGTCAGCCGCCACGCGGGCGGGCACCCGTCGGTCACCTGCGACGACTACCGCGGCGGCAGGCTGGTCGCGGAGCACTTCCTGGAGCTGGGGCACCGGCGGGCCGGGGTGATCGCCGGGGAGCCGTTCGCGAGCACCGGCATCGACCGGACGGCCGGGTTCGCCGACCGGTACCGCGAGGAGGGTCTCGAGGTCGCGACTGTCCACTCCGGATTCGACACCGTCGGCGGCCACCGGGCGGCCGAGCGGCTCCTGGCGGAGACCGGGCCGACGGCCATCTTCGCCGTCAACGACTTCGCGGCGATCGGCGCACTCGGCGCGGTGCGGGACGCCGGCCTGCGCCCCGGGGCCGACGTCGCGGTGGCGGGTTTCAACGACACCCCGCTGGCCGCCGAACTGCCGGTCCCGCTGACCAGCGTCCGCTCCCCGATGCACGAAATGGGGCGGCGCGCGCTCGAACTGCTGATCACCGTCCTCAACGGACAGTCACCGGAGTCGGAGCGCCTGGAGCCGGAGTTGTTTGTCCGGGCCTCCACCGCGCGCTGACGGCCCCCTCGCCCGAGGGGACCGCCAGGTCACGCTGTCAGGCCGGCACCGAGGCCACGCCCGGCGCCAGGAACGGCTTGCCGGTCACCTTCTGCGACACGCCCGTCCGGTCGAGGTACGGCGTGATGCCGCCGAGCCAGAACGGCCAGCCCGCGCCGAGGATCAGGCACAGGTCGATGTCCTGCGCCTCCGCGACCACGCCCTCGTCGAGCATGATCCGGATCTCCTCGGCGATCGCGGCCAGCGCCCGCTCGCGCAGCTGCTCCGCGGTCGAGGGCCGGTCGCCCTGCTGCCACAGCGCCGCGACCTCCGGGTCGACGCTCGGGTTGCCCTTGTCGTCCCACTGCCACACCGCGGTCTTGCCCGACGCGACGAACTTCTTCAGGTTCTCGCTCACCGGGAACCGCTCCGGGAACGCGGCGTGCAGCGTCTCGCCGACGTGTAGCGCGATCGCCGGGCCGACCAGCTGCATCAGCGTCAGCGGCGACATCGGCAGGCCCAGCGGCTCCAGCGCGCGGTCGGCCACGTCGAACGGGGTGCCCTCGTCGACCGCGGTCAGCACCTCGCCGAGGAAGCGCAGCAGCAGCCGGTTCACCACGAACGCCGGGGCGTCCTTGACCAGCACGCTGGACTTCTTGAGCTGCTTGCCGACCGCGAACGCCGTCGCCAGCGCCGCGTCGTCGGTCTGCTCGCCGCGCACGATCTCCAGCAGCGGCAGCACGGCCACCGGGTTGAAGAAGTGGAACCCGACGACCCGCTCCGGGTGCTGCAGCTTCGACGCCATCTCCGACACCGACAGCGACGAGGTGTTCGTCGCCAGGATCGCCTCGGGCTTGACGTAGTTCTCCAGGTCGCCGAAGACCTGCTGCTTGACGCCCATCTCCTCGAACACGGCCTCGATCACGAAGTCCGCGTCCGCGAAGGCCGCCTTGTCCAGCGAACCGCTGACCAGCGCCTTGAGCCGGTTCGCCTCGTCCGGCGAGATCCGCTTCTTGCCGAGCAGCTTGTCGATCTCACCGTGCACATAGGACACGCCCTTGTCGACGCGCGCCTGGTCCACGTCGGTCAGCACGACCGGAACCTTCAGGCGCCGCACGAACAGCAGCGCCAGCTGGCTCGCCATCAGGCCCGCGCCGACCACGCCGACCTTGGTCACCTTGCGCGCCAGCGACTTGTCCGGCGCGCCGGCCGGGCGCTTGGCGCGCTTGTTGACCAGGTTGAACGAGTACAGCCCGGCGCGCAGCGTGTCGTCCATCAGCAGCTGCGCCAGCGCCTGCGTCTCGGCCGCGTAGCCTGCGTCGAGATCGTTGGCGCGGGCCAGTTCGAGCAGTTCGACGGCCTTGGTCGCGCCCGGCGACGCGCCCTTGGTCTTGCCGTCCACAATGGCCTTGGCGCGGGCGATCGCCGCGTCCCAGCCGGCGCCGCGGTCGATCTCCTTGCGCTGCGGAGTGACCTGGCCGTTGACGACCTTCGCCAGCCACAGCAGCGACTGCTCCAGGAAGTCCGCGCTGCCCAGCAGCTCGTCGACGATGCCCAGCTGCGCGGCCTGCGCCGGCTTGAGCATCTTGTTCTGGTTCAGCGCGTTCTCGATGATCACGGTGACCGCCGCGTCCGGGCCGATCAGGTTCGGCAGCAGCTGCGTGCCGCCCCAGCCGGGGAACAGACCGAGGAACACCTCGGGGAACGAGATCGCCGCGGCGGACTCCGACAGCGTGCGGTAGTGGCAGGACAGGGCCAGTTCGAGCCCGCCGCCCATGACCGCGCCGTTGACGAACGCGAAGGTCGGGATCGCCGAGTCGGTGAGGCGGCGGAACACCGCGTGCCCGGTTTCGGCGATCTCGTGCGCCAGGTTCGGGTCGCTGATCGCCTCGACGCCGGACAGGTCCGCGCCGACGGCGAAGATGAACGGCTTGCCGGTGACCGCGATGGCCGCCGGTTCCGCGGCGAACGCCTCGTCCAGCGCGGCGTTCAGGCTCACCAGGCCCTGCGGGCCGAACGTGGACGGGCGGGTGTGGTCGTGCCCGTTGTCCAGGGTGATCAGCGCGACCTGCTTGTCCAGGCCGGGCACCCGGATCAGGCGCGTGGTGGCGCGGGTGACCACCTCGTCCGGGAAGGCGGCCTTGGCCTGCTCAACCGTGAACGTCACTTGTCACTCCCGTCGTACGCAGGGTTCTCCCAGATCACGGTGCCGCCCATGCCGAGGCCGATGCACATCGTGGTGATGCCGTAGCGGACCTCGGGGTGCTCGGCGAACTGGCGGGCCAGCTGGGTCATCAGCCGCACGCCGGAGGAGGCCAGCGGGTGGCCGCAGGCGATCGCGCCGCCCCACGGGTTGACGCGCGGGTCGGTCTGCTCGATGCCGAAGTGGTCCAGGAAGGCCAGGACCTGCACGGCGAACGCCTCGTTGATCTCGAACAGGCCGATGTCGTCGATGGACAGCCCGGTCCGCTTGAGCAGCTTCTCGGTGGCAGGCACCGGGCCGACGCCCATGACCTCGGGGTCGACGCCGGCGAAGGAGTAGCCGACCATCCGCATCGCGACGGGCAGGCCCAGCTCGCGGGCGGTCTCCTCGTCGGCGAGGATCGCACCGGTCGCGCCGTCGTTCAGGCCCGCGGCGTTGCCCGCGGTGACCCGGCCGTGCGGGCGGAACGGGGTCTTCAGGTTCGCCAGGGTTTCCACGGTGGTGCCCGGGCGGGGCGGCTCGTCCTCGGTGGCCAGGCCCCAGCCCAGCTCGGAGCGGATCGCGACCGGGACGACCTCGGGGCCGATCTTGCCGGCCTTGACGGCGTCGGCGTAGCGCTCCTGGCTCTGCGCGGCGTACTCGTCCGCGCGGCGCTTGGTGATGGCCGGGAAGCGGTCGTGCAGGTTCTCCGCGGTCTGGCCCATGACGAGCGCGGACGGGTCGACGAGCTTGTCGGCGACGATGCGCGGGTTGGGGTCGACCCCTTCGCCCATCGGGTGGCGGCCCATGTGCTCGACACCGCCCGCGATGGCGATGTCATAGGCGCCGAAGCCGATGCCGCCCGCGACGGTGGTGACCGCGGTCATCGCGCCGGCGCACATGCGGTCGATCGCGTAGCCGGGGACCGAGCGCGGCAGACCGGCCAGGAGGGCGGCCGTGCGGCCGATCGTCAGGCCCTGGTCGCCGGTCTGGGTCGTGGCGGCGATGGCGACGTCGTCCACCCGCTCCGGCGGCAGTTCCGGATGGCGGCGCAGCAGTTCGCGGATGACCTTGACCACGAGGTCGTCGGCCCTGGTGTTGGCGTAGATGCCCTTCTCACCCGCCTTGCCGAACGGGGTGCGGACCCCCTCGACGAAGGCCACGGTGCGCACCGCCCGCGCGGTCGGCGCAAGGGGGGTTGCAGCCACGATGTGCTCCCTCTGTCAGCTCTGGGACCGCCGGTTACCCGGCGGTAATGACGCCACTCTAGCCCTGGTTACCGATGGGTAACCAGTGTGGTGGGTAGGACCACCTTTTCGAGCGGCGGACGTCGGCGCCCGGGAGGTCGCCTTGGAGGTCTGAGGCTTGGCCGGTCCGCTCCCGTTTGGCGGCTCGCCACTAGTGCTGGGTGGCGAGGTGCACACGATAGTCTCAGGCATCGCAGTCGCGAAGTAAAGTCGCCTACGATATCAAATGGTATAGATCTCTCGCCACAAGTCGAAACATCAATTTTGATACTGACACGCAAACCTGCAACGCAGACGACGGTAGGGTTTTGACGATGAGCATGAAAACTGCGACCAGGTTCGATTACCTCTTGGGAAAGATACTTCGCGCGGAAGCAGTACCTGGATTGGTACTACGGGACCGACAAGAAGTCGCTGCACCCCGCAACCGAGGGAGTTCGGCATCGTGTACCGGCTCGTCGGCTACCGCAGCGCGATCCGGTAGGAGTTGAACGACTTCTTCACGTCGGACCGCGTGAAGCAACTCCTCACGGACAAGTTCGGGATTCGCCGGAGGTGCGTGTCGACGCAGGCGTTCAGAAGTGCCTCCGCGGCTATGACATCAGTCCGCAGCCCGACATACGCAGCAAAGCGTTGACTTACATGCTGAACCTCAATCCGAGTGTCGAGTCCGAGCAGATGAACCACCACACCCACTACATGAAACTGAGGGATCAATGGTGGTTCATCGGCGAGTTCTGGAGGTACAACCAGGACGTCGAGCGGTGCTGGTTGCTGTGGGGCTGGTGTGAAACCGTGAAGCAGCAGACGCACAACAACAGCATCGTGATCTTCAAGCCGGCCGACGACACCTTCCATGCGGTCAAAGCCGACTACGACCACCTGCTAAGCCGGCGGACGCAGGCGTACGGCAATCTCTGGTATGGCGAGGCGTGGCGCCAGAGCGAGCTGGAATGGGTCGAAATACCGCGTTCGACCTGAAGGGAAGCCCGCTGAGCTGGTTCGCTTCCCCTCGGATCCGGTGCTGGGTGCGGCTACAGTCAGCGGGTGGGCCGGGCGCTGCGACCCTCGACCGTCGAGTGCCCGCCTGACACCTGGGCCCCGAACGATCGCTCAGCAACTCGCGAGTCGTTCGCGTTCTCCGGCGGGTCGACGTCCAGCCGGACACCGGCCACGCGGACGGCTTGCGAGACCAGATACCAACGGGAACGACCGACGACCAAGGCCGCGTTCCTGTGTGACGTCGAGTCGCAGGCGAACTTCCGGGCAAGCTGTTGACACGAAACTCTGCCAGTGAAACTCTCGTTTCACTGGCTGCGCTGCGTCGGGGGAGCGCCCGACGCAGCCGAACTCGGGAGTTCACGGATGACACAGCTCACGTCAGCGCCGGAAACGGACAGCCGACCTCTGCGCGTCGAGCGCTTGGAGGCCGACCTGGTGGTTGTGGGTGGGGGTATGGCTGGAACCTGCTGCGCGATCACCGCGGCTCGTGCGGGCGCGAAGGTCGTGCTCGTGCAGGACCGTCCCGTGCTGGGTGGAAACGCGGGAAGCGAGGTGCGGCTGTACATCTGCGGGGCCACCTACCTCGGCCACGGCAACAACCGCTGGTCACGGGAGGGCGGCGTGCTCGACGAGATCCTGGTCGAGAACACCTACCGCAACCCCGAGGGCAACCCCGTCATCTTCGACACCGTCCTGCTGGAACTGGTGAGCGGTGAACCCAACATCACCCTGCTGCTGAACACCGCGGTCTGTGGCGTCGGCAAGGCAGACAACCGGATCTCCTCAGTGGAGGCCTTCTGCAGCCAGAACCAGATCTGGTACCGCATCAGTGCCCCGTTGTTCTGCGACTCCTCCGGCGACGGCATCGTGGGCCTGCTCAGCGGGGCCCCCTTCCGGATGGGCGCCGAAGCGAAGGAGGAGTTCGGCGAAGGGTTCGCGCCATCGAAGGAGTACGGGGCGCTGCTCGGCCACTCGATCTACTTCTACACCAGGGACACCGGTCGTCCGGTGCGCTTCGTGCCACCGAAGTTCGCCCTGGACGACATCACCAAGATCCCCCGTTACCGCAGCTTCGACACCAGCGAGAATGGCTGCCAGCTCTGGTGGATCGAGTACGGCGGCCGGCTGGACACCGTTGGCGACACGGAGGAGATCAAGTGGGAACTCTGGAAGGTCGTCTACGGCATCTGGAACCACCTCAAGAACTCCGGTGACCACCCCGACACCGAGAACCTGACGCTCGAATGGGTTGGCATCATTCCCGGCAAGCGCGAAAGCCGCCGGTTCGAAGGCCACTACATGTTGCACCAGACCGACATCGTCACCCAGACCGAACACGACGACGCCGTCGCCTACGGCGGCCATCCGATCGACCTGCACCCGGCCGACGGCGTGTTCAGCGAGCACCAAGGCGCGACGCTCATCTTCCCGCCCGGCACCTTCCACATCCCCTACCGGTGCTTCGTCAGCCGGAGCGTGCCGAACCTGTTCTTCGGGGGACGGATCATCAGCGCCTCCCACGTGGCGTTCTCCTCGACCCGGAACCAGGCGACCTGTGCGCACATGGGCCAGGCTGTGGGCATGGCCGCGGCGTTGTGCGCCCGGGACGGCCTGGAGCCTGCGGAGCTGTTGGCCGCCGATCACATGCGAGAGCTCCGCAAGGAGTTGCTCAAGTCGGGACAGCACATCCCCGGAGTGCCGTTGACGGACGATGACGATCTCGTCGGGAGCGCCCGGGTTTCCGCCTCGAGCGAGTACGTCCTGTCGAATCTGCCGGCCGATGGCCCGATGCTGCGGTTGGACCGGTCCCGCGCACAGATACTCCCTGTGGGGCCAGGGAGGCTGCCGCAGGTGAGCTTCACCGTGGACGTGGACGCTCCGACCACGCTCAAGGTGGAGGTCCGGATTTCGGATCGCCCGGACAACCACACGCCGAGCGAAGTGCTCGCCGTGACCGAATTCGACCTCGGCTCCGGCGCCGGCCAACTCGTGAAGATCGACGCGAACGTGACGCTCGACGACGAGCGTTACGTCTTCTACTGCCTGATGGAGAACGACCACGTCGCCGTTCGCTCGAGCGAGACCCGTCTGACCGGCGTCCTGTCGGTCTTCCGGGAGAAATACACCCAGGAACTGGACGAGGTCGCGGGTGTGCCGTATATGGAACTCTGGTGCGCGGAGAAGAACCCGCACGGACGGAACCTCGCGGTGGTAGTTGATCCCCCGCTGCGCCCGTTCGCCGCCGAAAACATTCACAACGGCTACACGCGACCCACGTCGAAACCGAACGCCTGGCTCGCGGCGCCGGAGGACGAGTCGCCGACGCTGAAGTTCAGCTGGACGTCGGCGAAGCGCATCCGGGCGATCCAGCTCTCCTTCGACACCGATTTCGACCGGCCGATGTTGTCGGTGCTGGTGCCGCAGGAGGAGCGGACCATCCCACTGTGTGTCAAGAAGTACCGCATCTGGAACGGGGACGAACTCGTCGCCGAGTGTGTGGACAACCACCAGACCAGGGCTGTCCACACGTTCGACCCACCGCTGGTGACCGACGAGCTCGTCCTGGAGGTTCTGGAGAGCAACGGGTCCGGTGCGGGTGCGGTCCTCGGAGTCAGCTGCTACGAGGCTTAGGTCGTGTCTAACAACGCCCTTGTCCAGGTGATGACGTCGTCGATGAGGATGGCGGCGCTGTAGATGGTGACCGGGCTCGTAGTAGCGGGTGGCCGATGCGGCGCCATCGTTCGAGCTGGTTGAAGTCGCGTTTGATGGCGTTGCGCCCGCGGTAGTCGTGTGCGTCGAAGGCGGGTGGTCGTCCACGACGGGAACCGCGGCGTTTTGCGGTGTCCTCAGCGGCTCGAACACTGGTGAGTTCCCGGCCTGGCCTGGTGCCAGCAGGGTGACCAGCCCATCCGTTCCGGTCGACGACACGGTGGATCTTGGTGGTCCAGCCGCCGCGCGAGCGGCCGATGGGGTGGTCCGGAGTCGCCGGCGGCGCCAGGTCCAAATCGTCTGTCACGGCCCCAAACACCGCCGGCACATCCCGCCACGCGAGCTCACACCGGAACCGGTAGATGATTCCCTCGACCATCGCCCGCGCATCCGAACCGGACGGCCCGGCTGGTTGGGGTAGTCGGCTGCTTTGCGTTGCCGGCTTGCGTTTCGCGGTGGGGCTGCTCAGGCGGTCGCCTGCAGAGCCTCTACCAGCACTGGTGCCGTCAGCTCCACCTGCCACGGGCGTGCGCCGCCCGCGGCCAGTGCCGCCGAGACCGCCTCGAGGGTCCTGTCCTCCGGCGGGCGCCAGCAGGTGCGGCGCAACAGGTCCGGCAGCAACAGGTTCTCCACCGGCAGCTGGTGGTGCTCGGCGATCTTCGCCAACCCGGCACGCGCCGCGGCCAGGCGGGCCGCCGCGTCGGGGTCCTTGTCCGCCCAGCGGTTCGCCGGGGGAGGGCCGTCGTTCGGTTGTGCCGGGTTGGGCAGCTGGTCGCGCGGCAGTTGGCGCGCCGCCTGGAGGTGGCGGAACCAGTTGCCCGTGTAGCGCCGCTGGACGCGTCCGCCGAAGACCGGCAGCGCCTGCAGCTCGGCCACGGACTTCGGCTCCGCCAGCACCGCGTTCACGATCGCGCTGTCGGGCAGCACCCGGCTCGGTGCGCGGTCTCGCTTGCGGGCCAGCTCGTCGCGGGCCTCCCACAGCGCGCGCACCGCCGCGAGGCCCCGCGCGGTGCGGACCTTGTGGATCCCCGACGTGCGCCGCCACGGCTCGCTCCTCGGCGGGGGCTGCGGGGCGGTCCGGACGGCCTCGAACTCCTGGCGCGCCCAGTCCAGCTTGCCCTGGGCAGCCAACTCGGCCTCGAGCTTCTCCCGCAGCGGGATCAGCAGCTCGACGTCCAGCGCCGCGTAGTTGAGCCAGTCCACCGGCAACGGCCGCTTCGACCAGTCGGCCGCGCTGTGCCCCTTCTCCAGGTGGTAGCCCAGCAGCTTCTCCACCAGGGTGCCCAGCGCCACCCGCTCGTAGCCGGCCAGCCGCCCGGCCAGCTCGGTGTCGAACAGACTGCCCGGCACCAGGTCCAGCTCGGCCAGGCACGGCAAGTCCTGCGAGGCGGCGTGCAGCACCCACTCCTCGCCGTTCAGCACGTCCTGCAGCGGCCCCAGCCTGCCCTCCAGGGCGATGGGGTCCACCAGCACCGTGCCGGAGCCCTCCCGGCGCAACTGCACCAGGTAGGCCTTGGGCCAGTAGCGGTAGCCGGACGCGCGCTCGGTGTCCACCGCGATCGCACCCGTGCCCGCCGCCAGCCGTTCGCAGGCACGCGCCAGCGCCGGCTCGTCCGCCACCACGTCCGGCGTCCCGTCGGCCGGCTCCTTGAGCGTGACCGGGACGTCCGGTTCGCTGGTATCAGGCACTTGATCTGCGGTTTCCACGTCGGTCAACCCTACGGGACGGGCGCACCGTCACCGGTACGCCCGTCCGTTGGGTCGTGTTATCGGCTGGGGATCAGCGGATGACGCCGGCTCGCATCGCCAGCGCCACCATCTGCGCCCGGTCGCCGGTCCCGAGCTTGCGCCCGATCCGGGACAGGTGCGACTTGACGGTGAGCGCCGAGAGGCTGAGCTCCTCGCCGATCTCCTTGTTGGACTGGCCGTCGGCGACCAGCTGCAGCACCTCCACCTCGCGCGCGGACAGCTCCCGCGGCGTGTTGTCGGTGCCCGGCACCCGCGTGCCGGTCGCCAGCACCGGGGCCACGCTCGGGTCCGCGTACACCCCGCCGTCCAGCACCCGGCGCACCCCGTCGGTCACCACCATGGGCGAGGCCGACTTCAGCAGGTACGCCTGGGCACCGGCCTGGAAGGCCGAGCGCACGGCATACGGGTCGTCGGACGAGGCGAGCACCACGATGCGGGGCCAGCCCTGGCTGCGGAGTTCCGTGACCAGGTCGATCCCGCTCCCGTCCGGCAGCCCGAGGTCGAGGATGGCCAGGTCGCACGGACCCGTCGCGGTCGCCCGCGCCCTCGCCTCCGCTACCGAGGCAGCTTCGTGTACGGTGCCCGCACCCATCTGTGCGAGTCGTGCGGCAATCGCCTCCCTCAGGAGCGGGTGGTCGTCGACCACCAGCACCGAAAACAGCTCTTCCCGCGGGTGCGGGACCATGCTCGCCGGCAAAGCACCGGCTGGCGTGGATCTGACGGCCTGCGACAAGCCGACGGCAGCCACGTCACTACCTCCCTGGAGTCGGTCGTGCCCCCCGACCGGCACCGGGTACTTTCGGCCGATCAGCCGCGCCAGCTCTAGACCGAAAGTGGTGTCGTCGAAGAGGCACTCTAGCCGCCGATTGCCTTCCGCGGGGGGATCGAACGGGTATCTATCTCGATCGGGTAGTTACTAGCTGGCATCGTTGTACCACGTTCGGAGTAATAAACTGCCCGTGGCTAACGCGTCGCAGAGTGCCAGCGATATGACCTTTTTGGGGGCAGGCTGCTGCGCGTGCATACGGACCGTGCATCTGCTCACGAACTGTGTTCTACAGCGTTAACCGATTGGACCAGTCTGGTCATCAGATCGACTGACGTGAACTCTTTGCGCAGCGTAGGTGGCTCGTGTGGATCTACGGAGAGCCCCCGCCCGGGATCGCCAGGGTGACCGGAGGCCGCGGGACCGAACTCTATCGACGCCGCCGTCGGCCGCGGAGTGAGGGCTACGTCACACCCGGCGCGTCGCGGGGGTCGTTCAGCCGCTCTGGCGGTGGCCGAACAGCGAGACCCCGACCGGCGGCAGCCCGGCCACGCTCGACATCAGCTGGCAGAACGCCTCGCCGTGCGGGCGCAGGTGCTGGTCCGACGGCGTCCAGGACGCCCGCAGCTCCAGGTCGTCGGTGCGGGCCGGGCCGCTGATGTCGCCGAAGCGCGCCGACGAGGTCTCGGTGACCGTGCCGCCCAGCGCGGTGAAGGACGCGCCGGAGGTCTCCAGTGCGTCGGTGAGCCACGACCAGCCGACCGCGGGCAGGAACGGGTCGCTGGCCAGTTCCCGGTCGATCTCCGCGCGCACGTAGACGACCATCCGCAGCACCCCGTCCCAGGACTCCGGGCCCTCCGGGTCGTGCAGCAGCACCAGGCGGCCGGTGGCCGTCACGTCCGCCGGACCCGTCGCGTCGCAGCTGAGCGCGTAGGACCAGGGGGCCAGGCGCTGCGGCGCGCGCACGGGTTCGAGGGTCATCTCCGGCCGGGGCCGGATCGCTTGCAACGCCGCGACAGCTTCACGGAACATCTCGGGCGCATGCGTCATCGCGGTCACAGCCCGACTGTAGGACGGCGAACGGGCACCGGGCGGCAGACGCGCCGAGGGAAGGGGCCCCAGGGCCGCGTGGCACCATGGTTGACGATGTCCACTACTGCGCAGTCGCGGCCACGCACGGGCCGCCGGGACCTCGCCGGGTCCCCCTTCCTGACGGCCGCCCGCGGCCGTCGTCCCGCGCGTCTGCCCGTCTGGTTCATGCGCCAGGCCGGCCGCTCGCTGCCCGAGTACCGGGCGCTGCGCGAGGGCGTGCCGATGCTCAAGGCTTGCTTCGACCCCGAGATGATCGCCGAGATCACGCTCCAGCCGGTCCGCCGCCTCGGCGTGGACGCCGCCATCTTCTTCAGCGACATCGTGGTGCCGCTGGTCGCCGCCGGGATCGACGTCGACATCGTGCCCGGCACCGGGCCCGTCGTGGCGGAGCCGGTGCGCGACGCCGCCGCCGTCCGCCGCCTGCCCGCGCTGGAGCCCGAGCGGCTCGAGCCGGTGCTGGACGGCACGCGACTGCTCGTCGAGCGGCTGGGCCAGACCCCCCTGATCGGGTTCGCCGGCGCGCCGTTCACGCTCGCGTCCTACCTCATCGAGGGCGGCCCCAGCCGCAGCTTCGAGCGCACCAAGGCCCTCATGCGCTCCGAACCCGAGGTGTGGCACGACCTGGCCGGACAGCTGGCCGACATCGCGGTGACCTTCCTGCGCGGCCAGATCGAAGCCGGCGCGGACGCGGTGCAGCTGTTCGACTCCTGGGCCGGCGCGCTGACGCTGCGCGAGTACCGCGAGTTCGTGCTCCCGCATTCGGCACGCGTGCTCGGCGCGGTCGCGGACCTGGACGTGCCACGCATCCACTTCGGCGTCGGCACCGGCGAGCTCCTCACCGCCATGCGCGAGGCCGGGGCCGACGTGGTCGGCGTCGACTGGCGCGTCCCGCTGGACGAAGCCGTGCGGCGGCTGACCGCGCACGGCGAGCCGGTGCCGGTCGTGCAGGGCAACCTGGACCCGGCGCTGCTGCAGGCGTCCTGGCCGGTCATCGAGGCCGAGGTGCGCCGCATCGCCGCGGAGGGCCGCGCCGCCGCCGGGCACATCTTCAACCTCGGTCACGGCGTGCCCCCCGGCACCGATCCCGACGTGCTGGCCCGCGTCGTCGAGCTCGTCCACAGCCTGGAGGGCTGATGCACGTCGCGGTCGTCGGCGGGGGCGTGTCGGGCGCGGTCGCGGCGTACCGGCTGCGCGGCGCGCTCGGCGACGGCGCGGCGATCACCCTCGTCGAGGCCACGGACAGCCTCGGCGGCAAGCTGCGCACCGCGGAGGTCGCGGGCGTGCGCTACGACGTGGGCGCGGAGGCCTTCCTCGCCCGGCGCCCGGAAGGCGTGGGACTGGCCGCCGAGCTCGGGCTGGAGCTGGTCCACCCGGCGAAGGCCCGCTCGACCGTGCGCGCCGGGGGCCACCTCGCCCCGTTGCCCGGCCGGACGCTGATGGGCATCCCGGGCTCGCCGGACGCGGTCGCGGAGGTGCTCTCGGACGAGGGCCGGGCGCGCGTGGCCGCCGAGCCGGACCTGCCCCCGGTGACGCTGGAGTCCGACGTCGCGCTGGGCGCCCTGCTGCGCGAGCGCTTCGGCGACGAACTCGTGGACCGGCTGGTCGACCCGCTCCTCGGTGGCGTCTACGCGGGCGGCGCCGACGGTCTCGGCTTGCGCGCCACCGTCCCCGCCCTGGCCACCGCGATCGACCGCGGCGCGCCCTCGCTGACCGCTGCGGCGGCCGGGTTGATCCCGTCCCAGCCCAGCAGTGCGCCGGTGTTCGGCACTCTGCCCGGCGGTCTCGGCACGCTCGTCGACCGGCTCGTCGAGCTGGCCAAGCCGGACATCCGCCTCGGACGGCCGGTCACCGCGCTGCGGCGGCGGGAGCGCGGCTGGCAGCTGGAGATCGGCGACGAGCTGATCGACGCCGACGCCGTCCTGCTCGCGGTGCCCGCGCCGGCGGCCCGCAAGCTGCTCGACGGTGTCGCGCCGGCCGCGTCGGCGGCGCTCGGCGAGGTCGAGCTGGCGTCCATGGCGGTCGTGGCGATGGCCCTGCCGCCGGGCACCGAGCTGCCGGACGCGTCCGGCGTGCTGATCGGGGCGCGGGAACGCCGCGCCGACGGCGAGCCGTTCGCCGCCAAGGCCTTCACCTTCTCCACCCGCAAGTGGCCGCACCTGGACACCGGCCCGGTGCTGGTCCGCGGCTCGGTCGGCCGCTTCCGCGAGCCCGGCGCGCTGCACCGCGACGACGACGACCTGGTCCGCCTGGTGCGCGACGACCTCGCCGAGCTGACCGGGATCACCGCCGAGCCGATCGACGTCGTGGTGACCCGCTGGGGTGGCGGGCTGCCGCAGTACGGGCCGGGTCACCTGGGCCTGGTCGAGCGCGCCGAGCGGGCCGTCGCCGAGGTGCCCGGGCTGGCGCTGGCCGGGGCCGCCCTGCACGGTGTCGGGGTGCCGGCGTGCATCGCGACGGCCACCGCGGCCGCGACCCGCATCACCTCACAGCTGGTGCGCTAGCAGCGGGTTTCCGGGCAGTGCCAAGATGGGGGCATGGCGCGGCTGAACTATCAGGAGCTCAACGACACCATCCGCTACACCGCCTGGTCGGTGTTCCGGGTCGAGCCGGGGCGGCTCCCCGAGGATCGCGGCCAGGCCGCGACCGAGACCACCGAGTACCTCGACGCCCTGGAGGGCAAGGGGGTCGTGGTGCGCGGCGTGTACGACGTCGCCGGGCTGCGGGCCGACGCCGACTACATGATCTGGTGGCACGCCGAGACCCCGGAGCAGGTGCAGGCCGCCTACACCGGGTTCCGCCGCACCCCGCTGGGCCGCGTGTCGACGCCGGTGTGGAGCCAGTTCGCGCTGCACCGCCCCGCGGAGTTCAACCGCAGCCACATCCCCGCCTTCCTGGCCGGGGAGGAGGCGCGCAAGTACGTCTGTGTGTACCCGTTCGTCCGCTCCTACGAGTGGTACCTGCTGCCGGACGCCGAGCGCCGCAAGATGCTCGCCGACCACGGCAAGGAGGCCCGCGACTACCCGGACGTGCGCGCCAACACTGTGGCGTCGTTCGCGCTCGGTGACTACGAGTGGATCCTCGCCTTCGAGGCCGACGAGCTGCACCGCATCGTCGACCTGATGCGGCACCTGCGCGGCACCGAGGCGCGGCGGCACGTGCGGGAGGAGATCCCGTTCTACACCGGCACGAAGGTCGTTCCGGCCGAGCTGATCCTGAACCTGCCGTAGGTGTTCGGCGCGCTGTGGCGCGATCTGACCGGTGAGGCGCCCGGCCCGGTCGAGATCACCGGCCCGAAAACGGTGCTGCCCGGGCCGTACCGGGTGGCGGCGGCCGCGTCGATGAGCGTCGCGGCGGCCACCCTGGCCGCCGCGGAATTGTTGCGGCTGCGTGGAATCGACCCCGGTGCGGTGTCGGCCGACACGCGGCACGCCGCGGCGGCGTTCTCCAGCGAGAAGCTGGTGCGGGTGGACGGAGAGCCGCCCGGGGACGCGTGGGCGCCGCTGTCCGGCGACTACCGCGCGGCCGACGGCTGGGTCCGGCTGCACTGCAACTACCCCCACCACGCTGCGGCGGTGTGCCGCGCACTCGGGGTGGCCGAGGACCGCGCGGCGGTGGCGTCGGCGGTCGCCGCCCGGGACGCGTGGGAGGTGCAGGAGGCGGTGGTCGCCGCGGGTGGGGCGGCGGCCGCGATGCGCACCCGCGAGGAGTGGCTGGACAGCGCGATGGGGCGGGCGCTGGACGGACCGCTCGTGGCGCAGGAGCTGGTGGGGATGGCCCCGGCGCGGCCGCTGCCGGAGTCGCCGCGGCCGCTGGGCGGGGTGCGGGTGCTGGACCTGACGCACGTGATCGCCGGTCCGGTCGCGGGCCGGGTGCTGGCCGCGCACGGCGCGGACGTCCTGCACATCGGGGCCGCGCACCTGCCGGTCGTGCACCCGCTGGTGGTCGACACCGGGATGGGCAAGCGCTCGGCGCACCTGGACCTGCGCACCGAGGCCGGGCGTTCCGCGTTGTGGCGCCTGATCGGTTCGGCGGATGTCGTGTTGCAGTCGTTCCGGCCGGGCGCGCTGGCCGGGCTGGGGTTCACGGCGGAGCGGCTGGCGACGGCGCGGCCCGGGATCGTGCTGGTGGAGCTGAACGCGTGGGGCTGGGAGGGCCCGTGGCGGGGTCGGCGCGGGTTCGACAGCTTGGTGCAGATGGCGTCGGGAATCGCTTGGGGCGCCGAGGAACCCCGGCCGTTGCCCGTGCAGGCGCTGGACCACGCGACGGGCTGGCTGGCCGCGGCTGCCGCCATGGTCGCGCTGCGGAACCGGGCCGTCGAGGGCGGCAGCAGGCGGGTGCGCCTCGCGCTGGCCCGGACCGGGCGGTGGCTCGACGGACTGGGCCGGGTGCCTGGTGGATCCACTGTGGACTTCTCGGATTTCCTTGCCGAGGCCGGGAGTGAGTTCGGCTTGGTGCGTCACGTGACCTGTCCGGGTGGGATGGTGCCGCGTCCGATGTGGACTTCCGGGCCGCCGCTGCCGGGGAGTGCGGTCGCGGAGTGGCTTTAGCGCCGTCCTGGGAGTAACGCACCCTGGCTGGCCCGCTCCCGTCGCCGCAGGATCGGGGGGTGATGGCAGCGGTAGGAGGGAGCGGGATGCCGGGACGGCTGGACGGCAAGGTCGCGTTGATCACGGGCGCGTCGGGTGGGATCGGGGCGGCCACGGCGGCCCTGTTCGCCCGGGAGGGGGCGCGGCTGGTGCTGGGTGATGTCACCGGGAGCGGGCCGGAGCGGGAGGACGCGCTGCGCGTGCACCTCGACGTCTCCTCGGCGCGGGACTGGCAGGCGGCCCTGGCCAGGACGGCGGAGCGCTTCGGCAGGCTGGACGTGCTGGTCAACGTGGCGGGAATCGTGGACTGGCCGGGCATCGAGGACACCGCCGAGGCCGATTGGGACCGGGTGATCGCGGTGAACCAGAAGGGCACCTGGCTGGGCATGAAGACCGCGATGCCGTTGCTGCGCGCGAGCGGGAACGCGTCGGTGGTCAACGTGTCGTCGATCCTGGGCATCATCGGCGGCGGGTCGGCCGCGGCCTACCACGCCTCGAAGGGCGCGGTGCGGCTGCTGACCAAGACGGCGGCCGTCGAGTACGCGACGAGAGGGGTGCGGGTCAACTCCGTGCACCCCGGCGTCATCGCGACACCGATGATCCAGGACATCCTCGACACCGAGGGCGACCAGCAGGCCGACATCCAGCGCACCCCGATGAAACGAGCGGGCACAGCGGACGAGATCGCCGCGGCGATCCTGTTCCTCGCCTCCGACGAGTCGTCCTTCGTCACGGGCGCGGAGATCGTCGTCGACGGCGGCATCACGGCGCACTAGCGAGGTTGGCGTGGCCGTCGGTCAGCGGGTGAAGCGGGACCACCAGCGCCGCCGGGGGAGTTCGCCGCGCTCGGCGAGCCAGGTGGCGAAGTTCGCGGCGTCCTGGCGGTAGCCGGTGCCGTCGGTGCGGGGTGTGGCTTCGGCGTAGGCGTCGAACAGGGGCCGGAACCGGTCGCCGAGCAGGCGGAAGAGATCGGGCCTGAGGTCGGCGACGATGGAGCGGCGCTTGGCTCGCA
This sequence comes from Amycolatopsis sp. NPDC006131, assembly GCF_040614175.1. NCBI lineage: Bacteria > Bacillati > Actinomycetota > Actinomycetes > Pseudonocardiales > Pseudonocardiaceae > Amycolatopsis > Amycolatopsis sp. NPDC006131. Next base: position 18,583 of record NZ_JBEXTX010000041.1, on the reverse strand, counting down.
GGGCGAGCACCTCGGCGGCCACCCGCCCGGGGTCGAAGCCCGCCGGAGGAGCCTCACCGGCCAGCAGGGCGCGCAGCAACTCCGCCTGCCGGGCGGCGAGTTCTTCCCGGCTGGTCACAGGTGCTCCCGCGTCGCGGTCAGCGGGGCGTGCAGTAGTTGGCTTGGCGGGCCGCCGCGGTTGTTCCGGCCGCTCACTGGTACGCCCGGGGCGTGGCGGGTTCGGTGGCCGGCCGGGCGCGCAGCCGTTTGGCTGCTGGGTGGCGAGTTCTTCCCGGCTGGGCACAGGTGCTTCCGGGTCGCGGTGGGTTCGGCGGCCGGCGGGTCGTGTGGCAGTTCGGCTTGCTGGGTGGCGAGTTCCTTCCGGCTGGGCACAGGTGCTCCCGGGGCGGGGTCAGCGGGGCGTGTAGCAGTTGGCTTGGCGGGCCGCCGCGCTCGTTCCGGCCGCTCACTGGTACTCCCGGGGCGTGGCAGGTTCAACTGGCCAACCAGGCGCGCAGCAGTTTGGCTCGCCGGGCATCGCGCGGCCGGTCCCGGGGGGGCGCGCAGCAGCTCGGCGCGCTGGGCGGCCAGCCCCTCTCGCCCGCTCACAGGCGCTCCCGGATCGCGGCCAGTTCCGCGGCCAGCTCGTCGTCCTGGGGGTAGGCGCCGTCGCGTTCCAGGAGCGCTCCCGGGGGCTCCCGTCGGCGCCGCAGTTCGCTCAGCAGGTCGAGCACCTCCGGCAGCACCGGGTGGGTGTGCGTGTCGTGGTAGATGCCGTCGGCCTCGACGCCCCCGGCGACGTGCACGTACGCCACCCGCTCCAGTGGCACCTCCTCCAGGAACCTCACCGGGTCCGCGCCCAGGTTCCGCGCGTTCGCGTACAGGTTCGCCACGTCCACGATCAGCAGGCACCCGGTCCGCGACGTCAGCTCGGCCAGGAACGCGGCCTCGCTCATCTCGGCGTCCGGCCACTCCAGCAGCGCGGCGATGTTCTCCAGCGCGAACGGCCTGCCCACGATCGACTGCGCCAGCCGCACGTTCTCCACCAGCACATCGAGCGCCTCCCGCGTGCGGGGGAGCGGCACCAGGTGCCCCGCGTCCAGCCCGCCCGCGCGCACGAAACACACGTGGTCGCTGGCCAGCGGCGCGTCCAGCTCGTCGGCGACCGCCGCGAGGTGCTCCACCCGCCGCGTGTCCAGCGGTTCCGCGCCGCCCAGGGACAGCGACACCGCGTGCGGCAACACCGGCAGGCCACGCTCCCGCAGCTCCACCAGGGCCGCGGGCAGGCGACCCGGGTGCAGGTTCTCGGCGATCACCTCGACCCACTCCACACCCGGCAGCCGCGCGATCGATAGATCGATCTCCGGCCGCCACCCGATGCCCACGCCCAGCCGCTCAACCGCCACCGCAACCACCTCCGCCGCAGTCGTCGAGCCCGAGGTCGAACCCGCCGCAAGCCCACCCGGCCCGCCGATCCGGGAGCCGCTCCAGGCCACCGGTCGCGGGAAGGTCCCCACCTGCAGGCCCGCGTAGTCGGTGAAGCCGATCGGTCCGAGGCGCTCAGTCACCACCGCCGCCACCCCCGCAACCACCACCGCCGCCGCACGAGCTGCCTCCGCCGCACGAACCGCTTCCGCACGAGCTGCTTCCGCACGAGCTGCCCGACGAGCCGCAGCCGTAGCCCGACGACGAGCCGGACCAGCCTCCGCGGCGCCGTGGCTTCCGCGGCGGCGGCGCCGACAGCAGCGCCTGCGCGATGGCCTGGTCCGGGTGGCGGGCGAGGCCACCGAGGGCCACCGCCTGCGCGGCCCCGCCCGTGGTCATGCCCGCCACCCGCAGCGCGGTGTCACCGGTCGAAGTCCTGGCCGGGCCGCGTGGCCGCCGGTCCGTCAGCGCCCAGAGGAGCCCGGCCGGCAGCACCGCCAGCACGAACGTGCCGTCCGGGAAGGCCAGGAACGCGAGGACCACGACCGCGAAGAGCAGGAGCGTCGCCAGCCGCCGGACGTTGCGCACCGCCCCGGCCGTGACCAGGAGCCCCTCCCCGGCGAGCCGGTCGCGCAGCTCGTCGAACTCGGCGCGGCCCAGCACCGCCGCGCGCACGTCGTGCAGGGTCCACGTGCCGCGGCCGTCGCGCACCGCGGTCCAGACCGCCGCGCTCAGCCGGTCGGCCGGGGCGTGGCCGCCGGTCGTGGACAGCCTCCCGCCACTGCTCACCCGGATCCGCTGCCGCTCCACGAGATCCGCGAGCGCGGTGTCGGTCGCCCGCACCGGGCCGCCCGCCAGGAACCCCAGCTCGATCAGCCCGGGCGGGTGGTGCGGCCCGCCGCCGCGCCGCTTGAGCAGCCGCGAACCGAACAGGCGCACCACCACGGGCAGCACCAGCAACGCGGCGAAGAGCGGGAGGAACGTCGAAGCGGGCAGGCCCCAGAACGCGGGCCCGTCACCGACCGCCAGGATCACCGGACCAGCCACCCCGCCACCTCCGAATCCACCCCCGGACTTGGCCGTTCGACGGAACCGGCCCGGCGGTGGTTCCCAGAACCGTGGCGCCACGCAGCAAGCGGCTCCCGGCGACGGTGCGCCTCGGCGACGGGACGAGCTCGGCCGCCCCGAGGACGAGCACCCCGGCCAGCATCACCGGGATGGCGGCCACCGCGTAGCCGCCGACGAACGTGCTGATCACGACCCCGACCAGCAGGACCCGGGACGCGACCCGGATGCCGGACACGTCGCCGGGCGGCACCACCAGCCCGCGGGCGGCGAGCCCGCGCACCACGTCCCCGATTTGCGGGCTGTCCGCCAGGTGCAGGCGCAGGGTCTGCGCGGTCGCCAGGCCGCGCCAGAACGACACCGCCAGCACCACGGCGATGGCGAGTGGTTCCCCTGGGGACCGCGTCGTCGTGGTGGTCAGCCGGCCACCGGCGTCCACGCGGATCCACCGGCGCGCGACCAGGTCCGCGAGCACCAGGTCGACGGCCCGGCCCGGCCCACCGGCCAGCACCGCCAGCTCGACCGCGGTGACCCGCTCGGCACCGGGCCGGATCCGGCGGTACCGCAGCAGGACCGGGCCGAGCAGCCGCACCACCGGCGGCACCAGGATCAGCGCCGCGTAGAGCGCGGCGAACTCCCGGGCGGACAACCCCCAGTACGCCCCCATACACCCGCAGGGTAGCGGGCGGGTGCGTGTCGTGGCGCGGGTTTTACTCCGCGGGCACCAGGCGCAGGGAGATCGAGTTGATGCAGTACCGCTGGTCGGTCGGCGTCGGGTAACCCTCGCCCTCGAAGAGGTGGCCCAGGTGGCTGTGGCAGGTCGCGCACAGCACCTCGGTGCGCACCATGCCCAGCGACCGGTCCTCACGCAGCAGCACGGCGTCCGAGGAGGACGGGTCGAAGAACGACGGCCAGCCGCAGTGGCTCTCGAACTTGGTGTCGCTGCGGAACAGCTCGGCGCCACACGCGCGGCACTCGTAGATGCCGGTGGTCTTGGTGTCGGTGTACTCGCCGGTGAACGGCCGCTCGGTGCCCGCCTGGCGCAGCACGGCGTACTCCTCGGGGGAGAGCTGCTCGCGCCACTCCTGGTCCGACTTGACCACCTTCGGGGTGGCTCCCACGACGGGTTCCATGCGAGGTTTCATATGCTTCAGGCTACTCGGCGAGCCACTGCACGGCCCGTACCACGATGTCCCACGAGGCGACGATCACGCCGAGGACCAGCAGCACCACGACGGTGGCCGCGATCCACCACCGCAGCCCGCCGACCCGGGTGCTGGACTCGGCGAACTCCGCCACGTTGTGCAGGGTGCCCTCGACCGTGAAACCCGGCTCGCACCGCTGCATCCGGTCCAGGTGCCGCGCGAACGCCTGGGCCTCCGGATCGTCGGGGTCGAGCCCGACCAGGTCGTCGTCGAAGCGCGGGTTGCGGCCGCTCTCGGTCATACCGACCAGGGTAGGTCAGCCGAGTTTCGTGTTCGCGTCGATCCGCAGCCCGGCCGCGGTGTTGACCACGCGCCAGGAGACGCGGCCGACCCCGTCGATCGAAACGGACATGTCGGCGGAACCGTCCGCGTTGGCGCCCTTGTCCGCGCGGATCGAGTTGTAGCCCTCGATCTCGTGCTCGTCCCAGTACTGCTGGAACGCCTGCTGGCTGCCGAACACGGCCTGCGCGGCGGGCGTGAGCAGGCCCCACGCCTGGGGCGATCCCGAGCTGTCGAGGTAGGCCTTGACCACCTGGCCCGCCGAGCCGAAGTCCACCGATCCGGTGTTGGCCGTCTGGCCGAGGTCGGCCGGGGCGGCGCTGCTGGGCGTGCTGGGCGGCGCGGAGGTGGGGGCGGTGGTGCCGTCCGCGTTGGCCTGCGAGGCGCCGCCGTTGGTCTTGTCGTCGCCGTTGAGCAGGACGACCAGCACGACGACGAGTACGGCGACCACGGCCACCGCCGATCCGGCCAGCACGCCCTTGCGCTTCAGCGGGGACTGCTTGGCCTGCTGGGGCGGCTTCGGCGGTGGGATGAACGCGGCGGTCGGGTTGCGCGGGCTGCGCTGCGGCGGGGCGGGCGGCGCGGCGGTGGCGGCGCCGGTGCGCTGCCACGGCGGGCGCTCGCCGGGCGGCGCGGGCGGCGGCACGTCGGCCGCCACGGCCGCGGGCTGGCGGCCACCACCGTTGAACAGCGGCGGCGACACCAGCGTGCCGCCCTTGGTGTCCTTCTCGCCGTTGGCCAGCGCGGCCAGCCGGTCGCGGGCCTCCAGCATGGTCGGCCGCTCCTCGGGCTCGACCCGCAGCAGGCTCATCAGCAGCGCGGTCGCCTTGCCGGACTGGCGCGGCGGGATGACCTGCCCGTTCGCCGCCGTGTAGAGCAGGGCCAGCTGGTTGGAGCTGTTGCCGTAGGGCGGCTGGCCCTCCAGCGCGTGGTAGAGCGTCGCGCCGAGGGAGAAGACGTCGGAGGCCGGCGCCGGGTCGGAGCCGCGCGCCAGCTCGGGCGCGAGGTAGGCCGGGGTGCCGCCGATCAGGCCGGTCTGGGTGAGCGTGAGGTCGCCCGCCGCGCGCGAGATGCCGAAGTCGGTGATCTTCGCGGTGCCGTTGTCGTCGATCAGGATGTTCGCGGGCTTGATGTCCCGGTGCACGATGCCGGCCCGGTGCGCCACGACCAGCGCGGAGGCGACCTGGTGCCCGATGCGCGCGACCTCGGCCAGCGGCAGGGTGCCCTGCTCGGCGATCACCGCGGAGAGGCTGCGCGAGGGCAGGTACTCCATGACGAGGCACGGATCCCCGCCGTGTTCGGCGATGTCGAACACCACGATGGCGTTCGGGTGCTGGAAGCGCGCCGCGTTCTTCGCCTCGCGCATCGCACGCTGCCGCATGCTGTTGCGCTCGGCTTCGGACATGCCCGGCTGAGCGAGGATCTGCTTGACCGCCACGGAACGCTCGAGGCGCTCGTCGACCGCGCGCCACACGACCCCCATGGCGCCGCTGCCGATGTGCTCAACGAGGCGATAGTGCCCTGCGATCAGCTGACCGGTGTCGATGGGACTACTCCTCGGAAACTCTCCGCAAGTGCTGGGTTGGCTCAGCGCGAACGATCTCCTCGCGCACCGGGTCGAGTGTAGCGGGCTGCCCGGTGCGCCCGGCGTAAGCAGTCCCGCGGGCGATTCGGGCCAGGCCAAGGGCCCCGGCGAGTGCGAAGGCACCGTAGCAGGCGAGCAGCGCGGGCGGTGTGCCGCCGGTGAGCGCGTCGCCCAGCACGACCACCGCGACCGTGCCGGGCAGGCTGCCGAGGACGGTCCCGGCCAGGTACGGGCGGAACCGCACGGACAGGATTCCGCAGCAGTATCCCAGTGGCGCGAAGGGAACCAGCGGGATCAGCCGCAGCGACGCCACCGCGAGGACGCCACCGTCGGCGAGCCGCTCGTCAACCGCGCGCACCACTTTCCGTTCCAGGTGGCGGGACACGAGGTCGCGGCCGACCAGGCGGGCCAGTCCGAAACCGAGCGCGCCGGACACCGCGGTCGCCGTGACGGCCACCACGATGCCGAGCACGTCCCCCAGCAGCAGTCCCGCCGCGAGGTTGAACACGGTGCGGGGTATGGGCGCGACGGTGAGTACCGAATAGGCGGCCAGGAACACCAGCGCGGTCACCGGACCCGCGCCCGCGGCCCAGTTGCGCAGTTCCGCGGGGCTCGGCACGGGGAGTGTGAACGCCGCCACGACCGCCCCGGCGAGCAGGACGAGCGCGATGATCATCTTCAGGCGGCGGGGCACGACGTCCACGGTAAGGCACGCGCGGAACCGGCCCGGCGGGGCTACGGTGATCCGGTGGCAGGACGTGGCGAGGCGGTCGAGTACCAGGTCGGCGACCGGGTGGTGCGGGTGTCCAATCCGGACAAGGTGTACTTCCCGGAGCGCGGGATCACCAAGCGGCAGGTCGTGGAGTACTACCTCGCGGTCACGGAGCCGTTGCTGCGGGCGGTCGGGGAGCGGCCGACGACGCTGAAACGGTTCCCCGACGGGGTTTCCGGCGAGCCGTTCTACGCCAAACGGGTCCCCAAGGGGGCGCCCGAATGGGTGCAGACCGCGCGGATCACGTTCCCGTCCGGGCGCACCGCGGACGAGGTCTGCCCCACCGAGGCGGCGGTGTTCGCGTGGGCGGCGAACCTCGGCACGCTCGACTTCCACCCGTGGCCCGTCCGGCGGTCCGACGTGGACCACCCGGACGAACTGCGGATCGACGTGGACCCGTCGGACAGCTCCGGGTTCGGCGACGCGGTGCGGGTCGCGCTGGTGGTGCGCGAGGTGCTGGCGGACGCCGGGCTGACCGGGTACCCGAAGACCTCCGGCGGGCGCGGGGTGCACGTGCTGGTCCGGATCCGGCCGGAGTGGGACTTCGTCGACGTGCGGCACGCGGTGATCGCGCTGGGCCGCGAGGTGGAGCGGCGCGTCCCGGACCTCGCCACGATCGCGTGGTGGAAGGAGGAGCGCGGCGGCCGCGTGTTCCTCGACTACAACCAGGCGGCGCGGGACCGGACCGTGGCCTCGTCCTGGTCGGTGCGCGGCACCCCGCGGGCGACGGTGTCGACGCCGCTGACCTGGGAGCAGCTGCCCGAGGCCGACCCGGACGACTTCGACGTGCTCACCGTGCCGGACTGGCTGGCCGAGTACGGCGACCCGCACGCCGCGATCGACGACGAGGCGTTCGGCCTGGAGACGGCGCTGGAGTGGTACGCCCGCGACGAGCGGGACCACGGGCTCGGCGAGATGCCGTACCCGCCGGACTACCCGAAAATGCCAGGTGAACCGAAGCGCGTGCAGCCGAGCAGGGCACGGCCGGAGGGCTGACGGCCGCGCGAGGATGGCGGTGCAGGATGACCGAGAACCCGGCCACGGGCCGGCTGCTCCACCGCTCCGCCGTCGTGTGCGCGCAACTGCTGGTGGTCGCCGCCGCGCTGTGGGTGCTCGTCCGGGTGCTGGCCACGCTCGCCGTCGTGGTGATCCCCGGCGCGCTCGCGCTGCTGCTGGCCGCGCTGCTCGCGCCGGTGGTGACCTGGCTGGCGCGGCACCACGTGCCGAGGGCGCTCGCGACGGCGGTGGTCCTGGTCGGCGGGGTGGCCGCGGTCGGCGCCGTGCTGTGGTTCGTGGTCAAGACCGTGCTGGACAGCCTGCCCGACCTGCGCACCCAGCTCGCCGGGAGCTACCAGGAGCTGCGCGGCTGGCTCGCCTCGATCGGGGTGCGCCCGGAGCAGCTGGACCAGGTGACGACCCAGGCGCGGGAGTGGGTGGCGGCGAACCAGCAGTCGCTCGCGAGCGGCGCGTGGAACGCGTTCTCCACCGTCGGATCGGTGCTCACCGGGCTGGCGCTGGCGATCTTCGTCCTGGTCTTCGTGCTCTACGACGGCGAGCGGATCTGGCGGTTCCTCACCCTGCCGTTCCGCGGTTCCGCCCGCCGCCGGGTGGACCTCGCGGGCAAGCGGGCCTTCCACGACCTCACGGCGTTCATGTACGCGCTGATCATCGTGTCGGCGGTGGACGCCGTCGGGATCGGCATCGGGCTGTGGGTCACCGGGGTGCCGCTGGTGGTGCCGCTGGCGACGCTGGTGTTCCTCGGCGGGTTCGTGCCGATGATCGGCGCGTTCGTCACCGGCCTGCTCGCCGCGCTCGTCGCGCTGGTCGCCGAGGGGCCGTTCACCGCGCTGCTGGTCGTCCTGATCGTGATCGCCGTGCAGCAGCTGGAGGGCAACGTGCTGGAGCCGATGATCACCAGCAAGGCGGTGCGGCTGCACCCGGTCGCGGTCATCCTGGCGATCGCGGTCGGCGTGCAGCAGGCCGGGGTGATCGGGGCGCTGCTGGCGGTGCCCGCGCTCAGCACGATCCGGGCGGTCGCCGCGACGCTTCTGGAGCCGGAACAGGCGCCGGGGCCGGCGTGTTGACCAAGGTGTGAAGCTGTCCGTGCTCGACCGGTCCCGCACCCGCGAAGGCGGCACCCACGCCGAGGCGCTGCGGGAAACCGTCGCGTTCGCGCGGCAGGCCGAGGCGCTGGGCTACCACCGGTTCTGGGTGTCCGAGCACCACAGCGTGCCGGGCGTGGCCGGGTCGGCGCCCACCGTGCTGGCGGCCGCGGTCGCGGACGCCACCTCGGCCATCCGCGTCGGCACCGGCGGGGTGATGCTGCCCAACCACCAGCCGCTCGTCGTGGCCGAGCAGTTCGGGGTGCTGGAGGCGCTGCACCCGGGCCGGATCGACATGGGGCTGGGCCGGTCGGTCGGGTTCACCGGTGGCGTGCGGCGCGCGCTCGGCCACGACAAGGACGACGCGGACCGGTTCGGCGAGCAGGTGCGGCTGCTGCTCGGCTACCTCGACGGCACGCAGGACGAGTTCCCCGGCGTGCACGCGTTCCCGGCGGAGGGGCAACCGATCCCGGCGTTCCTGCTGGCCACCGGGGCGGGCGCGGACCTGGCCGCCGAGCTGGGACTGCCGCTGGTGATCGGCGCCGTGCGCGGTGAGGGGCGCATGATCGAGGCGATCGGCCGCTACCGCGAGTCGTTCGTCCCGTCGGTCCGCTGCCCGGCGCCGTACGTGATCGTCTCGGCGACGATCGCGGTGGCCGGGACGAGGGAGGCCGCGGAGCGGTTGCTGGTGCCGGAGGCGTGGTCGGCGGCGTGGTCGCGCACGCACGGCGTGTTCCCGCCCCTGCGCCCGGCGGCGGAGATCCTGGCGGGCCCGATGACCGACCGGGAGCGCCGCTACTTCGACGACGCCCGGGAGGGTCAGATCGCCGGCACCCCGGCGGAAGCCGCCGCGGCGCTGGAGGGGCTGGTGGAGCGCACGGGCGCGGACGAGGTCCTGGTGACCACGAGCACGTACGACCGCGCGGAGATGCTGGAGTCCTACCGGCTGCTGGCGGAGGCGGTTTCCGCGCGCAGTGCCGCTGGTGTGGCTGGCTGGTAGGAGCCGGGCGTCCGGCTCATCGTGGGATGGGCGTGCGGCTCAGCCGGGTTAGGCGGCTCGCGACCGTTTCCGGCGCGACGCGGCTGGACGGTAGGGCGCTGCGTCTGCCGACGGGGCCGATCTCGGCCGCCGGGCTCGTCGTGGGGTTCGGCGGGCAGCCCGGCCGGCGTTGGGCGGCTTCGCGGCCGTTTCCGGGCGCGGTGCGGCCGGTGCGGCCGGGGTGGCCGCACGGTGAGCCGCCCCTGCGTCCGGCGGGCGCAGCCGGTGCCGGTGGGCGTGTAGCTCAGCCGGCAGTACGTGAAGCGTCCGGCTCCGCGGGCAGCGCCGCCGGGGTCTTCGGCGTCCGGTAGTACAGCGCGACCGCCAGGAACACCGCGAACGTCAGCCAGATGTAGGCGTTCTGGAACAGCCACTCCAGCCCCGCCGGCTTGAACGCCAGCACCGTGTCCGCCTCGAAGCCGATCAGCGGCAGCACCCCGCCGGACGTGACGAGCGCGGCGCCGGCCAGCCCGATCCACCCCAGCACCGACCCGCGGAACGCCAGGTTGCCCAGGCAGATCAGCAGCATCGCCAGCCACACCCAGTGGTGCACCCAGCTGTACGGCGACACGGCCGTCGTCGCCAGGCCGCACAGCGTCGCCGCCACCAGTTCCTCGCCTCGCGCGGCCAGCCGTCGCGCCAGCAGCAGGCACACCACGGCGGTCGCGGCCGCGGCGAGCAGCCACACGATCTGCATCCCGCCGGTCACCCCGGTCGCCCGCGCGAAGAACCCGCGCAGCGACTCGTTCGACGGGTTCTCCGGCACGCCGACCCGCGTCGGGTCCATGAACGCGCCGGACCAGAACGTCACCGAGTCGTGCCACAGGAACGCGAACCCGACGGCCACCGTGACCACGAACGTGCCCATCGCGACGATCGCCGCCCGGTACCGCCGCGTCACCAGCAGGTACAGCACGAAGAACGCGGGCGTCAGCTTGATCCCGGCGGCGATGCCGATCAGCGCGCCCTTGACCTTCGACGAGTCCGGCAGCGCCAGGTCGAGCAGCACCAGCGTCATCAGCAGGATGTTGATCTGCCCGAACGCCATCGTCTCCCGCACCGGCTCGCACCACATGAGCAGCGCCGCCACCGGCAGGCTGAACAGCACGAGCCGCGCGTCGCGCCGGAACCGCAGCAGCGACAGCGCCGCCCACACGCCGACGGCCAGCATCGCGTAGTCACCGAGCGCGCCCACCCACGTGAAGAGTTCACCCTTCAGTGGCGCCAGCGGCACGAACAGCAGCGCCGCGAACGGGGTGTAGACGAACTCCCATTGCCCGCGGATGTTGCCGAGCAGCGGCGTGTCGTAGACCGACACGCCGTCCAGGACGCGCTCGCCCGCGATCCGGTACACGCCCAGGTCCAGCAGGTGCAGCAGCGCGGGGAGCTGGGCCAGGACCTCTCTGACGTACCAGAAGCCGGCGCCCGCGCCCAGCACGAGGACCGGCCAGACGGCGATCCAGGGAATCGGTCGTCGCGCGCTGTCCCGGGGCGCCGGCGCCACAGCCGGCGTCTCGACCGCGGAAGACGGCACAGTCACTCCCAGTACTCAGTGGTCCGGCGGATGGAGGACAAGCCTAAACGGGGCCCGGGCAGGGTCCCCTAAGCGGGGCAGAGCGTGCCGTCGGCGGGGACCTTCCCGTCGACCAGGAACGCCCGCACCGCCTCGGCCGCGCACGGCGAGCCGAGCGCGCCGTGCCCGGCACCCTGCCACGCGACGCGCACCGCGCTCGGGATCTGCTGCGCCGCCCGCACCGTGCCGGTTTCCGGCGTGACCGGGTCCGTCAGGGTGCTGGTGACCAGGACCGGCGGCAGCCCGGACGTGCCCAGCGTCGGCAGCGACTCGGTGCGCGCCGGCCACGGCAGGCACCACGCGAGCCGCTGCGTCACCAGCCCGCCGAAGACGGGGTAGCGGCCGCGCAGCTGCGTGGTCAGCCCGGCGATCTGGTCCGCAGGCATCCGCACGACGGTGTCGTTGCACTCGGTGGCCAGCGTGGCGTCGAGGCGGGACGGCGCGACGTCCGAGCCGTTGAGCATCGGCGAGACGAACGCGGCGAGCCCGCGGACGTCGCCGGCCCGGCCGGCGTCCAGCGCGCGGGCCAGCTCGCTCCAGCGGGTGCGGTCGGCGAGCCCGGTGACCACGGCCCGCAGCGCCGTGCTCGCGCCGAACACCGCGCCGCCCGGCAGCACCTGCGGCGCCGCGCGCAGCCGCTCCACCACGGCGTTCACCGTCGCGGCCGCGTCCTGGCCGACGGCGCGGCCGTAGGCGTCCAGGGTGGCCTGCTGCGCGGCGGCCAGGTCGCCGAGCACCGTGACCGTGTCGCTGGACGGGTCCGGGATGCCGTCCATCACGAACCGGCCGACGCGGTCCGGGAACCGGGCGGCGTAGGAGATCAGCACCTGCGAGCCCTCGCCGTGGGCGAGCGCGTGCAGCTTCGGCACGCCCAGCTCACCGCGGATCTCTTCGAGGTCGCCCGCGGTGCGCCAGCTGTCGAAGGCCTGCTGCGCGCCGCCGAGGTCGATCGCGCACTGCTGCCCGGCCTTGCGGGCGGCGTCCAGCAGCGGTTCCAGGTCGTCGTCGGCCGGGTCCTGGTTGAGCAGCTGGCTGCGGGTGTCCTCGGGCACGCACGACAGCGGGTCGGACTCGCCGGTGCCGCGCCGGTCCACCCCGATCAGCGAGAACCGCTGCAGCAGCGCGGGCGGCAGCACCGACGCGAGCCGCGCGGCGTAGAGGGTGCCGGGCTCGCCCGCGACGTCGTTGACCACGACCAGCGGGATCGCGCCGTTGCCCGCCTTGAGCACGGACACGCGCGTCTGCACACGCCCCGGCAGCGCCGGGTCGTCCAGTGTGGACATCACGGTGCCGCAGCTGAACCGCAGGTAGCCGGGCGCCTCGGCGCCGAGGCGGTTGCGGGTCTGGGCGTCGCAGTCGGCCCAATCGAGCGCGGGCGAACGCGGCTCGGTCAGCGGCGGCAGCGGCACGTCCGTGGCGGAGCTGGCCGGCGCGGAGGACACCGGCTCGTCGTTCTCCACGACCGGCGGCCGTTTCGACGGCCCCGCCGTGCAGCCGGCGAGGAGGGCCGGCAGCAGCACAGCGAGCACGAGACCACGGCGCGGCACGACGTTCCTCTTTCCCTTGGTGCGTGTTCGCCCCCGAGGTTCGCACGAGGCCCGTTTGCCCGTGGTGAGCGGGGTCGGTGCGCTCAGACGCCGTGGACGTTGAACCCGCCCATGCTGAAGCCGCCCGAGCCCGCGGTCCCGGTTCCCCCGGGCGTGTAGTGGCGCGGCGCGGACGTCCGCCGGGACGCCGGCGGGTCCGGTTCGGCGGGCAGCCGGTCCAGCACGCGGCGGGCAGCGGCCACCACGTACGGGGCGTCGGGCTCGTGCACCGCGCTCAGCAGCATTTCGCGGAGCTGACGCTGGTCGTAGCGAGCCTCGAGCCCGGGCCGGACGTCCACGAGGGCCAGGATGACCACCCACGGCAGATCCCGCCCGTCCCGGACGTTGCGGTCGCCCTCGGCCGCCATGACCTCCCGCATGGCTTCCCAGATCTTCTCGCGCCGCAGCGGGCTGAGGTGCCACGCGCGCTCCAGCGCGGTGCGCGCCCGGTCGGCCGCCTCGTCGTTCCGGGCCTGGCACATCACCCGCACGAGCGTCTCGGGCGCGCGGCGGTGGCGGCGGCACAGGTGGGCCGCCGCGAGGACGGCCAGCCGTCCCCGGCTCCGCAGCGCGTGTCGTTCGATCCGGCCTGCCATCAGCGGGTCCGCTTGACCTCGCCGTGGAAGACGGCGTCCAGGTCGTAGCGGGCGACCTCCTCCAGCTGGGCGTACGTGCACGACTCCGGCTCACGGTCCGGGCGCCACCGGATGAACTGCGCGGTGTGCCGGAACCGCGACGGCTGCCCACCTTCGGTGTGCTCGTAGGCGACCTCGACGACCCGCTCGGGCCGCAGCGGCACCCACGGCTGCTCGGTGGAGCGCCACCGCGTGATGCCGCCGGGCAGGCGTTGCCCCTCGGTGGTGCCCTCCAGCCACGGGTGCCCGCTGCCGTCGGTGATCAGTTCGGCGAACTCGGCCGCCAGCTCCTTGCGCCGCTTCACCGGGAACGACCCCACGACGCCGGGGTGGTGCAGCACGCCGTTGTCGTCGTACAACCCGAGCAGCAGCGAGCCGACCGCCTCGCCGGGGGTGGAGTCCTTGTGCCACCGCAGCCCGGCCACCACGCAATCCGCGGTGCGGGAGTGCTTGTACTTGATCATGATCCGCTTGCCCGGCTCGTACCCGGCGTCCAGCGGCTTGCCGATGACCCCGTCCAGCCCGGCGCCCTCGAACAGCTCGAACCAGTGCCGCGCGGTCGCCGGGTCGGTGGTCGCGGGCGTGATGTTCAGGTCCTGCCCGGCCAGCTTCGCCAGGCGCTCCCGCCGCGCGCTGGTCGGCTCGCCGAGGAACGCCTCGTCGCCCAGCGCGAGCAGGTCGAACGCGACGAACGTGGCCGGCGTCTGCTCGGCGAGCAGCCGGATGCGGGACTCGGCCGGGTGGATGCGCTCGGTGAGCGCGTCGAAGTCCAGGTGTCCCTCGCGGCCGACGACCAGCTCGCCGTCCAGCACCACCCGTTCCGGCAGCAGCGGCGGCAGTTGCGCCAGCACCTCCGGGAAGTACCGGTTCAGCGGCTTCCCGGCGCGCGACTGCAGCGTCAGCTCGTCGCCGTCGCGGAAGACGAGGCAGCGGAAGCCGTCCCACTTCGGCTCGAACAGCAGCTCGTCGGAGTCCGGGATCGACTTCGCCGGTTTCGCCAGCATCGGCTGGATCGGCGGGGTCAGCGGCAGCATGCGCCCACTTTATGCGCGACGGCGGTACCGCAGCATCGTGAAACCGTCTTCGACCAGGATCGATGCCAGATCCATGTCCCGGGCCTCGCTCGCCATCCGGCCGATCGCGATGCGGTCCGCGCCGCCGCCGGCCAGCAGCGGCGCGACGGTCAGGCACAGCTGGTCGACCAGGTCCTCGGCGACGAGCTCGCCGAACAGGTGCGGCCCGCCCTCGCAGTTGACCCGGAGCAGCCCGCGGTCGGCGAGCTGGTCGAGCGCACTGCGCAGGTCGATGGTCTCCACGCCCGCGATCAGGAGGTCCGCGCCCGCGTCGGCGAGCGCCTTCCGCCGGTCCGCGGGGGCGTGCTCGGTGGTGATGACGATCGGCGGCACCTTCGTGTCGGTGAACAGCGGCGCTGCCGGGTCGAGCCGGGCGCTGCCGGTGACCACGGCGATCGGTGGCACCTCGGCGAGCCCGAGCCGGGCCCGGCGCTCGCGGCGTTCGGGGGTGGTGCGCGCGCCGCGGTAGTTCTCCGCGCGGACGGTTCCGGCGCCGGCCAGCACGACGTCGGCGAGCAGGCGGCCGTGGAAGAAGATCCGCTTGTCCGCGGGCCCGGACAGGCCCTCGGACCGGCCTTCCAGCGTCGAGGCGCCGTCGGCGGAGGAGGTGAAGTTGGCCTGCACGAACGGCCGGTCCAGGTCCGCCGGGTAGCCGTAGATCCGGTCCAGGTCGTCGTCGGTCACGTCGTCGAGGGGTTCGGGCCACAGGCTGCGCACGATCTCCATCACATCACGCGGCCGCCGCCAGGGCTGCGCGGCCGGGTCCCGATACCCTCGCAAGATGCCCGCGCACCTCACCGACCGGCAGCCCGAGCTGGGAGCGGACGAGCTGATCGCCGCCCTGGTGCCGCCGCCGCGCTTCGACGCCGTGCGGTTCGCCACCTACGTGCCGAACCCCGACGAGCCGAGCCAGGCGCAGGCGGTGGAGTCGTGCTCGGCGTTCGCGGCGCGCATCGAGAAGGCGGCGCCGAAGAAGTCCAAGCTGCGGTCGCTGTTCGGCGGCGGTTCGGCGCCCGCGCCCGGGAAGCAGGGCCTCTACCTGGACGGCGGGTTCGGTGTCGGCAAGACCCACCTGCTCGCCTCGACCTGGCACGACGCGCCGTCGCCGAAGGCCTACGGCACGTTCGTCGAGCTGACCCACCTGGTCGGCGCGCTCGGCTTCGGCGAGGCGGTGCGGCGGCTGTCCGAGCACCGGCTGCTCGCCATCGACGAGTTCGAGCTGGACGACCCCGGCGACACGATGCTGGTCACCCGCCTGCTGCGGGAGCTGACCGACGCCGGCGTGTACGTCGCGGCGACGTCCAACACGCTGCCGGACAAGCTCGGCGAGGGCCGGTTCGCGGCCGAGGACTTCCTGCGCGAGATCCAGTCGCTGTCGTCGCGGTTCTCGGTGGTGCGGGTGGACGGGCCGGACTACCGGCACCGCGGCCTGCCGGACGCGCCGCCGCCAGTGGACGAGGAGACCCTGCTCGCGTCGGCGGAGAGCCGCGAGGGCGCCACGCTCGACGACTTCGACGCGTTGTGCGAGCACCTGGCGAAGCTGCACCCGTCCCGCTACGGACGTCTCGTCGACGGCGTGTCCGTCGTGCACATCCGGGGTGTGCGACCGGCGCCGGACCAGAACGTGGCGCTGCGGCTGGTCGCGTTCGCGGACCGGCTCTACGACCGGGCCATCCCGGTGGTCGTCTCCGGCGGGTCGCTCGGCGAGCTGTTCACCGAGGAGATGCTGCAGGGGGGCTACCGGAAGAAGTACCTGCGGGCGGTGAGCCGGCTGACCGCGCTGGCGCGAGACGCCGCGTCGGTGAGCTGAGCGCCAGCACCACGGCGACGGCGAAGCACGCGCCGCCAGCCACGTCGGTGGGGTAGTGGTAGCCCAGCCCGACGAGCCCGATGCCCGCGATCACGAGGATCACCGCGCTCACGCCGACCGTGACGGCCCGGGCGATCCCGGACCGGGCGAGCAGCACCAGCACGGTGAGCGTGGCGACCATGCTGACCGTGTGCCCGCTCGGGTAGGCGAGGTAGTCGTACTTCATCCGGTCGAACAGCGGCTTGAGCACCCACGTGTTGAGCGCGACCGGCACCGCGACGCCCAGCACCGCCAGCGCCACGCCGTCCCAGCGGCGGCCGAGCGCGCAGGCGAGCACCACGATCGCGAGCAGCGGCAGCAGCACGACCGGTTCGGTGGGCAGCACGAACAGGTCCAGCAGCGCGGGCTGTCCGCCGAACACGCCGTCGATCCACGCGGTGACCGTGGCGTCGGGGCCGGTGGCGGTGGTGTCCCCGGCGAACGGGACGCCGATCGCCAGTGCGGCCGCCGCGCACACGGCGACGACGGCCCACCTCACGCGTTAGTCCGCGATCGCCGGGAAGCGGCCGTTCTTGACCGCGGTGACCAGCTCGGCGTGGTCGGACTCGGTCTGGTCGGCGTAGCGCACCGCGTAGCGGCCGATGGCCTCGTCGAGCTGGTCGTCACCGTCGAAGTATCCCGCCAGCAGCCGCGGGTGGACCGAGCGGATGTGCGCGCGGGCGAGCAGCGCGCCGGCCAGGCGGCCGTAGTCGTCGAGGTCCTTGCCGCCCAGCTCGGTGGGCTCGATCGCGCCCTTCATGTTGCGGAACTGGCGCACGATGAACGGCCTGCCCTCGATGGTGGTCCAGCCGAGGAGGATGTCCGTCTCGGCCTGCACCAGGCGGGCGCCGTGCACGATGCGCTGGCCCTCGTGCTCGGCGCGGTGCTCCGGCAGGTACGGGGTGAGCGCGGACGGGCGGGCCTCCTTGACCTGCAGCACCAGGTCCTCGTCGGTGTTGCCGTGCAGCAGCACGACGTAGCTGCGCAACCCGACGCTGCCGGTGCCGACGACGCGGAAGGCGACGTCGGCAATGCGGTAGCGGGCGATCAGGTTGCGCCGCGACTCGCGCAGGGTGTGCACATAGGACACCAGCCCGTCGGCGACGGCGTCCGCGGTCGGCTCGTCGACGTGCCGCAGCACCGGCGGGTCCTCGACGAAGCGGTGGTGGCTCAGGCCCGTGGTGTGGTCGTCGATGCGCTCGGTCCACTTGGCCGCGACGCGGGCGCTGGTGTTGCGGCGCGCTTTCTCGGCGGCTTCGCTGAACTCGTCGGCGAGGTCGTGGGCCTTCACCTTGGACAGCGCGTCCGCGTCGGCGAGCGCGTTCCACGAGCGCAGGAACGACGCCTCGCCGAGCTGGCGCACCACGCGCCGGTAGGACTTCACCGCGTCCTCGGCCGCGTCCTGGCAGTCCTCTTCGGACACCCCGCCCTCGCGCCCGGCGAGCACCAGGCTCGCGGCGAGGCGCTTGAGGTCCCACTCCCACGGCCCGCGGATGGTCTCGTCGAAGTCGTTGATGTCCATGACGATCTGGCCGTCCGGCGTGCCGTAGAGGCCGAAGTTCGCGGCGTGCGCGTCACCGCAGATCTGGGCGGACAGTCCACTGTGCGGGGTCCCGGCCAGGTCCGCGGCCATCAGCCCGGCCGCGCCGCGGAAGAACGCGAACGGGGAGGCGATCATGCGCCCGATCCGCAGCGGGACGAGGTCGCCGAGGCGGCCGGCGTTGCTGTGCTCGACGAACTCGGCGACCGATGGCCGGTGCTCCCCGGCGGCCGCGTGGTCGTGCGCCGTCGGCGGCGTGCGGTCCCCCAGCTCCCGGCCCCGCGCGTGCAGCTCCTCGGGATCGCTCAGCTCACCCGGCACCAGTGCCCGTTCCATCCCCTGCTCCCTCCGTTGCCTGCACAACGTACGGGAGGGGTGGACGGTTTCAGCCGCGCCGCGCGAGTGCAAGGGTGCCGCGCGGCGAGGCGCCCGCGCCCGGCCGCGAGTTGCGCGCTCGCGCGGCGAGGGGCACGTTCGCGCCCGGCGAGGCCCCGCTTCGCTCGGGAGTTGCGCGCTCGCGGTGGCGGGGGCCACGTTTTGTGCCCGGGGCGGCGGGTTGCGTGCTCGCGCCCGGCGAGGCCCCGGCTCTCGCCCGGGAGTTGCACGTTCGCGGTGGCGGGTTCCGCGCCCGCGGTGGCGGGCCCCAACTCGCGCCCTGCGTGGCCCCGCTGCGCTCGCGAGTTGCGCTCGCGGTGATGAGGGCCACGTCAGCGCCCAGGCGGCGGGTTCCGCTCCCGCCCCGGCGAGGCCCGGCTCCCGCCCGGCGAGAGCCAGAGTTCGCCCCCGTTACCTTTTTCGTGGTTCCTGATCAGGGAGCTGTGGTCGCCAGGTTCGGTATGACTGATGCCCCCAGTCGAGGTCATGATCCGGGGGGTG
>NZ_JBEXTX010000040.1:0-61823 GCF_040614175.1 Amycolatopsis sp. NPDC006131 | reverse complement strand
GACGGCGACCCGAACGCCGGGACCACCTACAACCTGGGCAACAACAACCCGGACCCGGCGGACCAGCGAGCGGTCGTATCGCCGTCACCCACAGCGCCGCGAGCCCCTGGCCCCCGCCGATGCGAGGTTCGTCTCCAGGACGCGGGCTGCGTGCGCCTCAGGTCAGCCGACCGAGCCGGTGTCAGCCGATCCGCTCGAACACCGCCGCCAGGCCCTGGCCGCCGCCGATGCACATCGTCTCCAGGCCGTACCGCGCCTCGCGGCGGACCATCTCCCGCGCGAGCGTCGCCAGGATCCGCGCGCCCGTCGCCCCCACCGGGTGGCCCAGCGACACCCCGGATCCGTTGACGTTGAACCGCTCGTCGGTGTCGCTCAGCCCGAGCGTGCGGGTGCAGGCCAGCACCTGCGCGGCGAAGGCCTCGTTCAGCTCGATCAGGTCCAGGTCGTCCAGCGACAGCCCGGCCTTCGCCAGCGCCGCGCGGGTCGCGGGCACCGGGCCGATGCCCATCGTCTCGGCGGGCACCCCGGCGCGCGCGAACGACACCAGCCGCACCAGCGGGCGCAGGCCGAGCTTCTCCGCGGTCTCCCGGCTGGTGACCAGGCAGGCCGCGGCCGCGTCGTTCTGCCCGCTCGCGTTGCCCGCGGTGACCGTGGCCTCCGGGTCGGTGCGGATCATCACCGGCTTCAGCTTCGCCAGGCCCTCCGCGGTGGTGTCCGGGCGCGGGTGCTCGTCGGCGTCGACCACCGTCTCGCCCTTCCGCGACTTCACGGTGACCGGGACGATCTCGTCCTTGAACAGCCCGCCCTCGATCGCCCGCGCCGCCCGCTGCTGGGACCGCAGGGCGAGCGCGTCCTGGTCCTCGCGGGAGATGCCGTGCTCGCGGCGCAGGTTCTCGGCGGTCTCGATCATCCCGCCGGGGATCGGGTGGTGCACGCCGCCCGCGGTGGCGCGGCCGCGCGCCAGCGAGTCGTGCAGCTGCAGGCCGGCGCCCTTGATCCCCCAGCGGCCCTCGTGCGTGTAGTACGGCGCGGCGCTCATCACTTCGGCGCCACCCGCCAGCACGACGTCGCTGAACCCGGCGCGGATCTGCATGGCGGCGTCGAGCACGGCCTGCAGGCCGGAACCGCAGCGGCGGTCGATCTGGATGCCGGTCACCGTGTCCGGCAGGCCGGCGTCGAGCGCGGCCACCCGCCCGATCGCGGGCGCCTCGGACGTCGGGTAGGCGTGCCCCAGGATGACCTCGTCGACGCGCTCCGGGTCCACGCCGGCGCGCTCCACGACGGCGGACAGCACGTGCGCGGCGAGCGCGGCGGGCGTCTGGCCGGCCAGCGCTCCGCCGAACCGGCCGATCGGCGTCCGCAGCGGCTCGCAGATGACGACATCGACGGACATCCGTTGTCCTTTCACGGCTGGGCAGGGCTACGTCCGACGATCGCACCCCGGGACCATGAAGTCCAATATCCGATTCCGGCTCCGCTGAGACGACGAGCGTCTCACCGGGGCGGCCGCAGCGCCGGGAACCAGATGTCGCTGAGCACCTCGGCCGCCTCGTCCGCCGTGGAGGTGATCGTGCCCTGCACCGCCCACCGGGTGAAGAACCGCTCCAGCTGGCTGACCAGCAGCTCGATCCGCAGGTGCGCCTCGCCCCGCCGCTCCGGGCCCCACCGTGCCAGGTACCGCGGCATCGCGGCGGGCAGCTCGTCGACCGCGCGCTTGGCGATGGCCCGGAACTCCGGTTCGAGCGCGACCGCCTCGTCCCACGCGGGCAGGATCGCCTGGTTCTCCTCGAACCACGCGACCGCGCGCCGCATCCAGCCG
The DNA here is from genome assembly GCF_040614175.1 of Amycolatopsis sp. NPDC006131. Classification (NCBI taxonomy): domain Bacteria; kingdom Bacillati; phylum Actinomycetota; class Actinomycetes; order Pseudonocardiales; family Pseudonocardiaceae; genus Amycolatopsis; species Amycolatopsis sp. NPDC006131. The sequence continues at coordinate 60,004 of NZ_JBEXTX010000040.1, read as the reverse complement.
GTGAACCCCTCGCGCGAACCGGTGGCGAGCACCTCGTCCAGCTCCGCGTACACCGCGACCGCCCGCTGCGCCATCGTCTCCGCGCCGATCTTCTGCAGCACCTCGGGCTTGCCGGAGAAGTGCAGGTAGAACGTCGCGCGGCTGCAGCCGACCGCGGAGACGATGTCGTCGATCGTCACCGCCGCGTAGCCGCGCTCCACGAACAGCGCCTTGGCGTGCTCCAGCAGGTCGCGCCGGGTCTGCTGCTTCTGCCGCTCCCGCAGGCTCATGACGGTCAGCCTACTCACTGGACACACCGTCAGCGAACGTGCCAGAGTGGTCAGCGGCATCGTGGCCAGCGGAGGAGGCATCCGTGAGTTCACTCCCCACCGTCTGCATCATCGGCGCCGGCTGCTCCGGCTTCACCACGGCGAAGCGGTTGCGCGACCACGGCATCCCCTACGACTGCTTCGAAATGTCCGACGACGTCGGCGGCAACTGGTACTTCGGCAACCCCAACGGGCGCTCGGCCTGCTACGAATCGCTGCACATCGACACCTCGACCACGCGCCTGCAGTTCGAGGACTTCCCGGCCGGCGCGGACTGGCCGCACTTCCCGCACCACTCGCTGATCCACCAGTACTTCCGCGACTACGTCGACCACTTCGGGCTGCGCGAGACGATCACCTTCGACACCGCGGTCGAGCACGCGGCACGGCGACCCGACGGCACCTGGCGGATCACCCTGTCCACCGGCGAGACCCGCGACTACGACGCGCTCGTGGTCGCCAACGGCCACCACTGGCGCCCGTACCTGCCCGACTACCCCGGCACGTTCGACGGGCCGGTCCTGCACAGCCACGCCTACCGCAGCCCGTTCGACCCGGTCGACATGCGGGACAAGCGGATCGTCGTGGTGGGCATGGGGAACTCGGCGCTGGACATCGCCTCCGAGCTCTCGCACCGCTCCATCGCGCGGCACGTGTGGGTGTCCGCGCGGCGCGGCGTGTGGGTGCTGTCGAAGTACCGCGGCGGCAAACCGGCGGACAAGATGATGATGCCGCCGTGGATGCCGAAGAAGATCGGCCTGGCCCTGTCCCGGCGGGCGATCAAGAAGACGCTGGGCAACATGGAGGACTACGGCCTGCCCAAGCCGGACCACGAGCCGCTGTCGGCGCACCCGTCGGTGAGCGTGGACTTCCTCGCCAGGGCCGGCTCCGGCGACCTCACCTGCGTGCCCGCGATCGAGCGGCTGGACGGCGACGCCGTGGTGTGCGTGGACGGCACCCGCGTCGAGGCCGACGTGATCGTGTGCGCCACCGGCTACCGGATGTCGTTTCCGTTCTTCGACGATCCGGCGCTGCTGCCGGACGCCGAGCACCGGCTGCCGCTGTTCAAGCGGATCGTCAAGCCCGGCATCGAAAACCTCTACTTCGCCGGGCTGGCGCAGGCGTCGCCGACGATCGTCAACCTCGCCGAGCAGCAGAGCAAGCTCATCGCGCGGCACCTGACCGGGGAGTACGAGCTGCCGGACGTCGCGGAGATGGAGGCCGCCATCGCACGGGACGAGGCCAAGCACCTCGGGCAGTACTACTCCGCGCCGCGGCACACCATCCAGCTCGACTTCGCCCGCTACGTGCGGGACCTGCACCGCGAGATCGAGGCGGGCCGGAAGCGGGCGGCGGCCGTCCGGTGAACGGCCACTGCGACGCGCGGTTCGCCGCACTCGGCGACCTGCTGGCGGAGCGGCTGCGCGACGGCGCCGAGGCGGGCGCCTCGGTCTGCGTGATCGCCGACGGCGAGGTGGCGGTGGACCTGTGGGGCGGCTCGGCCGCGCCGGGCGTGCCGTGGACGCGGGACACGCTGGTCACCACGTACTCGCTGACCAAGACGATGGTGGCGCTGGTGGCGCTCGCGCTGGTGGACCGGGGGCAGCTGGACCCGGACGCGCCGGTGGCGCGGTACTGGCCGGAGTTCGCCGCCGCCGGCAAGGACGGCGTGCTGGTGCGGCACGTCCTGGGCCACACCTCGGGCGTGTGCGGATGGGCCTCGCCGGTCACTCTCGACGACATCTGCGACGTGGCACGAGCGGCGGCGTTGCTGGCGGTGCAGGAGCCGTGGTTCCCGCCGGGCGAGGGCTCCGGGTACCAGGCGGTCAGCCACGGCCACCTGGTCGGCGAGATCGTGCGGCGGGTGACCGGCCGCTCGCTGGGCACGGTGCTGCGGTCGGAGTTCGCGGAGCCGCTGGGGGCGGACTACTGGCTGGGCGCACCGGCGGACGTGGACGCCCGGCTCGCCACGCTGGTGCCGCCCGAGTCGTCCGGAGTGGACTACGCGGCCCTCGACCCGATCGCGGTGCGCACGCTGACGAACCCGCTGATCCCGCCGTCGGTGACGACCACGCGTCCGTTCCTGGCGGCCGAGCTGGGTGGGCTGAACGGCCAGGGCAACGCCCGCTCGGTGGCGCGCCTGCAGTCGGTCGTCTCCCACGGCGGGACGATCGACGGCAGGCGGTTGCTTTCGGAGTCCACTGTGGAGCGCATCTTCGAGGTGCAGGCCGACGGGGTGGACCGGGTGCTCGGCGCGCCCGTCCGGTTCGGGCTCGGCTACGCGGTCGACGGCCGCACCTGCTGGTGGAGCGGTTTCGGCGGCGCGGTGGTGGTGAACGACCTCGACCGGCGGCTGACGTTCGCCTACGTGATGAACCGGATGGCGCCGGGGCTGCTGAACGCGCCGAACACCACCGCCTACCTCGCCGCGCTCCGCTCCTGCCTGGACTAGCGAGCCGCGAACGGCCCGCCGAACGCCAGCTTGGCGAACCGCTCCCCCATCAGCCGGTGGGTCGCCGCGTCGGGGTGGAGGTTGTCGGGCAGCGGGCGGTCGTTCTCGCCGTGGAGGTCGCGGCCGTCGAGGTAGTGCAGGTTCTCGTCGGCGCGCTCCGCGACGATCCGCGCCAGCTCCTCCCGGATCACGCGCAGCGTCAGCTTCCCGGCAGCGCGCTCGGCCGGATCCCCCGTGGCCCGGAAGCGCACGACGCCCGACTGCAGCGCCTCGACGTCGAACGCGCCGGGGCCGGGCGTGTCCTCGTGGATCGGGCACCAGATCGGCGAGACCACCAGCAGCGGGGCGTCCGGGTGCCCGTCCCGGATCGTGTCGAGGAAACCGTGCACCGCGGGCGTGAACGCACGCAGCCGCATCACGTCGCCGTTCACCAGGTTGATCCCGATCTTGACGCTGATCAGGTCGGCCGGGGTGTCCCGCATGACCCGCGCGGTGAACGAGTCCAGCATCGCGCTGCCGCCGAAGCCCAGGTTCACCAGCTCGGCCCCGCCGAGGCCGGCGGCCACCGCGGGCCACGTGGTGACCGGGCTCGCCGCGTCCGAGCCGTGGCTGATCGAGCTGCCGTGGTGCAGCCAGACGCGCCCACTCACGGGCAACGCGGAGACCGGCGCGTCCGTGCGCAGCGCGATCAGCTCGGTGATCTCGTTGTGCGGCAGCCAGATCTCCACGTCCTTGTCGTGGCCGGGCAGCCCGTCGAACCGCACCGTGCCGGGCGGCCCGGGCTCCATCCGGGCCGCGCCGGTGGACAGGTCGATGTGGACGGTGTTGCCGCCGCCGACCCCGCCCTGCGCGGTCAGCCGCCCGTCGACCAGCAGGTCGTACACGCCGTCCGGGCGCGGCGGGGTGCCCACGTAGGACCGGGTGGTGCGCAGCGCGTCCAGTTCGATCACGGTCGCGCGGGTGCGGAAGACCAGCCGCACGCCGGACGGTTGCGACTCCGCCATGCGGAGCGGCGCGTCGGCACGGCCGCGCGCCCACGCGGGCAGCCGGTGCGGCACCAGGCCGTGCGCACCAGATTCGACGTCCAGGGCTCCGCGCAGCAGGTCCGCGGTCAGGGGTGTGGTGATCACGATCCGGTCCTCCCGGGCCAGTTCCGCAGGGTGACGTCGAGGACCTCGAGGATCCGCGACCAGGACTCGCCGGGCTCGGGCGCGCTGTGGCCGAACGCGCCGCCCGATTCGAGTTCGACGAAGCCGTGGACGACGCTGCCCAGCAGCCGGACGGCGTGCGGGTGGTCGGCCTCCGGCACGTCGTAGCCACGCAGGATCGCCTGCATCATCCGGGTGTGCCGGGGCCCGGCGCTCGCGGCCGCGTGCTCCGGGTCGAGCCGGAACCGCGCCGCCGCCCAGCGGCCCGGGTGCTCGCGGGCGTAGTCGCGGTAGACGCCGGCGAAGGCGACCAGCGCGTCCCGGCCGGCTCGCCCGGCGAGCGCGTCGGCGGCCCGGTCGGCGAGTTCGCCCAGCGCCAGCAGCGCGACGCGGACCTTGAGGTCGTGGGCGCCCCGCACGTGCGAGTACAGGCTCGCGACCTGGACGCCGAACCGGCGGGCCAGCGCCGACGGGGTGACCTCGTCGAACCCGGCCTCGTCGGCCAGCTCCGCCCCCGCCTGGACCACGCGTTCCGTGGTCAGTCCCGCTCGCACCATGCCTAAAGCATATCAGGAACTTCCTAAATGTTTTAGGAGGAGGTCGCGGGCCCAGGCCAGCTCGAGCTTCCCGGTTGGCGTGCGGCGCAGCTCGGGCAGCAGCGCGATCGTGCGCGGCACCTTGTACCCGGCCAGGCCACGGCGCACCCACTCCCGCAGCTCCCCGGCCGACAACGTCGCCGAAGCCGTCGCGACCACCGCCGCGACGCGCTCGCCCCACGTCTCGTCCGGCAGGCCCACCACGACCGCGTCGGTGACCTCCGGGTGGGTCAGCAACGCGTCCTCGACCTCCTGCGGGTGCACCTTCTCGCCGCCGGTGTTGATGACGCCGGACCCGCGGCCGAGGAACCGGATCGCGCCGTCGGCCTCGACAGCGGCCAGGTCGCCGGGGATGGCGTAGCGGACGCCGCCGATCGTGCGGAACGTCGTGGCCGTCTTCGCCGAGTCCTTGTAGTAGCCGAGCGGGATCGGGCCGCGGTAGGCGAGGACGCCGGTCTCGCCGCTGCCGGGCGTCACTTCGGCGTCGCCGGGGCCGAACACCTTCGTCGCGGGCACCGGGAAGAACCGCGACGGCAGATCGTCCACAGTGGAGGTGACCGCGAACGCGAACGGCCCGCCCTCGCTCGAGGCGATCGCGTCGAAGATCGTGAGGCTCGCCCGCTCGTGCAGCGCGTGCTTGAGCCGGTCGGACAGCGCCGTGCCGGAACTGATCACCGACCGCAGCGAGCCGAGGTCGTGCGGGCTCCCCCGCCGCTCCGCCGCGACCAGCTCGTCGACGAGTGGACGGCAGACGGCGTTGCCGGCGACGATGATCGTGCGGGCCCGCTGCGCGGCGACCGTCGTCCAGACGTGGTGCGAGTCGAGCGCGCCGGGCCTGGTGGTGATCACCCGGCCGCCGGTGAGCAGGGCGCCCATCGAGTTGAAAAGGCCGGTGCCGTGCATCAGCGGCACGACCGGCATCGTCGCGTGCGAGCGGTCCTCGGCGTGGGCGTCGATCGCGAGGTGGACGGCCTCGGTGAGGGTGGCGGGCAGCTCCCGCGCGCCCAGCGGTCGGAAGACCGGCACGAACAGCGAGTGCAGCAGGTCGGACTGCCGCCAGATGACGCCCTTCGGCTTGCCGGTGGTGCCGCCGGTGTACATGAAGATCTCGTCCGAGCCGAACCGGTGCTCCGGCAGGCGCGGCGGGGTGACGGTGAGCAGGTCCTCCAGTTCCGGCGCCGACGGCCCGGGCTCCACGGCGGGGCCGGCGCGGACCAGCAGCCGCAGGGTCGGCACGTGCTCCGCGGCGTGGCGCAGGTTCGGCGCGAGCACCCCGCTGAACACCACCGCGGCCGCGTCGGCGTCGGTGAGCAGCGCCGTCAGCTCGTCCGCGGTGTACCGGTAGTTCGCGTTGACCGGCACGGCGCCGATCTTGAACGCGGCGAACACGGTTTCCAGGTAGGCCGCGCCGTTGTGCAGGTAGCAGGCCACCTTGTCGCCGGCCCGCACCCCGGCCTCCTCGAACGCGGTGGCCAGCCGGGCGGCGCGGTCGTCGAACTGGGCGTAGGTCAGGTCGCGCCCCGGTTCGGAGATAGCGACCGCGTCCGGCAGGCCACGGGCCACGGCCTCCCAGACGGTGCCGAAGGAGACGTCCATCCGGTCCGCACCTCCTCGGCTCGGCGTCCAGCGTAGGAAGGCGCGGGGCCGGAGCGACACGGCCGGGAACCGCAGGACGGGCGGGACAAACGTCGCACCACGGTGGCGACGCAAGGCCAGCGTGCCGGGCAGCCGCGGCTCATACCGTCGAGGAGATCCGCGATCGAAGGAGGGCACATGCTCGACGGCAGAGTCGCCGTGGTCACCGGGGCCGGCCGCGGCCTGGGCCGGTCCTACGCACGGGCGCTGGCCGCCGCGGGCGCCGCCGTGGTCGTCAACGACCTCGACGCCGACGTCGCCAAGGCGACGGTCGCGGAGATCACCGCCGCGGGCGGCCGGGCGGTCGCCGTGGTCGGTTCCGTCGGCGGCAGCCACCTGGCCGACGCGCTGGTTCGGCGGGCGGTCGGCGAGTTCGGCCGCCTCGACGTGATGGTCACCAACGCCGGCGCGCTGCGCGACCGGACGCTGCGCAACACCAGCGACGACGACTTCGACCTCGTGGTCACCAGCCACCTGCGCGGCACCTTCACCTGCGGCCGCGCGGCGGTGCGGCGGTTCCGGGAGCAGGGCGAGGGCGGGCGGCTGATCCTCGTCGGCTCCCCCGCCGGGCAGCGCGCCAGCTTCGGGCAGACCGCGTACTCCGCGTCGAAGGGCGCCATCGTCGCGATGATGCGCACCTGGGCGGTGGAGCACGCGAAGATCGGCGTGACGGTCAACGCGATCGTGCCCACCGCGCTCACCCGGATGGTCGCGACCATGCCGGGACTGGGCGAGCTGGTGTCCAGGGTGGACGCCGGGGAGCCGGTGCCGGAGCCGCTGCGGCGCCAGGGCCTCGGCACCCCGGACGACGTGGCGCCGCTGGTGGTCTACCTCGCGTCGGCGGAATCCGCGCACGTCACCGGCCAGGCCATCGCCGCCGGTGGCGACCGCATCGCGCTGTGGACGCACCCGGGCGAGGTGGCCGAGGAGCTGCGGCCCGGTGGCTGGACCGTGCCGGAGGTCGCGCGGCTGTTCGCCGGAGCGCCGCTGCAGGAGTTCGAACCCGCGCCGCTGGCCCTCGAGGAGGTCTGACGTGGCGATCGTGGTGCACGGCATCCAAGGCGTGCGCGCCCTGCCGCTCGGGGAACCGCTCGGCAGCAGCGGGCTGGTCGAGGTCACCCAGGAGGCGGTGAACCGGTTCGCCGAGGCGACCGGGGACCACCAGTGGATCCACGTCGACGTCGAGCGGGCGAAGGCGGGACCGTTCGGCGGACCCATCGCGCACGGTTACCTGACGCTGTCGCTGGTGCCGCGGCTGCTGCCGGAGATCGTGGAGTTCACCGGGTTCGGGCTGACCGTCAACTACGGCTGCGAGAAGGTCCGCTTCCCCTCCCCGGTGCCGGTGGGCAGCAAGGTGCGCGCGACCGCCACGCTCGAAGAAGTGACCGAGGTGCGGGGCGGGCTGCAGCTGGCGATCACGATGACGATCGCCGTCGAGGACGCGCCGAAACCGGCCTGCGTGGCGACGATCCTCATCCGCCAGATGACCTAGCGCCGCAGCGGGAATTCGATGGACGGGCGGTGCGTTCGCACCGTATAAGTGGTTCGGCTGTTTTCGCCTGCCCTGCTGGGGGATGGGTGCGGCCGTTCCGGCGGCGCCGAGGCCGCGATCCCGACCACTGAATTCCCTGTGAGGTGCTTCCATGGCCGCCCCCGCGACCACTCCGCCAGACGCCGCGCACGAGGCGCCGCCGCGGTCCGGGCTGCTCATCGGCGTGCTGGTCGTCTCCGCGTTCGTGATGATCCTGAACGAGACGATCTTGAGCGTCGCGCTGCGCGACCTCACCGCCGACCTGGCCGTCTCCACCACCACGGTGCAGTGGCTGACCAGCGGGTTCCTGCTGACGATGGCGGTGGTCATCCCGACCACCGGGTTCCTGCTCGAACGGTTCACCCCGCGCCAGGTGTTCCTCGCGTCGCTGACCCTGTTCAGCGCGGGCACCGCGATCAGCGGGCTCGCGCCCGGTTTCGGCATGCTGATGGCCGGGCGCGTGGTCCAGGCCTGCGGCACGGCCGTGATGCTGCCGCTGCTGATGACGTCGGTGATGCGCCTGGTGCCGGAGAACAAGCGCGGCGCGACGATGGGAACCATCACCATCGTGATCGCCGTGGCCCCCGCGGTGGGGCCGACGATCGGCGGCGCGGTGCTCGCGTCGCTGGGCTGGCGCTGGATGTTCTGGATCGTGCTCCCGCTGGCGCTGGCCGCGCTGGCGATCGGCGCGGCGTGGTTCCGGCTGGACAGCTCGACCCGCAAGGTGCCGCTGGACGTGCCGTCGGTGCTGCTGTCCGCGCTCGGTTTCGGCGGCGTGCTCTACGGCCTGGCCGGCGTCGGCGAAGGCGGCGGGCACGCGCCGGTGCCGCCGTGGGCCACGATCGTCGGCGGGCTCGCCCTGCTGGCCGTGTTCACCTGGCGGCAGACGCGGCTGCAGCGCGAGGACAGGGCGCTGCTGGACCTGCGGCCGTTCACCCACCGCAGTTTCGTCGTCGCGCTGGTGCTGGCCGCGCTGCTGTTCGTGTGCCTGCTCGGGGTCGCGTCGATCATGCTGCCGCTGTACCTGCAGACCGTGCTGCACACCAGCACGTTCGTCAGCGGGCTGGCGGTGCTGCCCGGCGGCCTGACGCTCGGGTTGCTGGGCCGCCCGGTCGGGGCGCTGTTCGACCGGTTCGGCGCGCGGCCGCTGGTGATCCCCGGCGCGGTGGCGCTGGCGGTGTCGATGTGGCTGTTCGCGCTGCTCGGGCCGGGCTCGCCGCTGGCCGCGGTGATCGCCATCCACGTGCTGCTGATGGCCGGGCTCGGCTTCATGATGACGCCGCTGATGACGGAGTCGCTCGGCGTGCTGCCGGACCACCTGTACTCGCACGGCAGCGCGATCCTGGCGACGCTGCAGCAGGTCGCGGGCGCGTTCGGCACCGCGGTGTTCGTCAGCGTGGCCACGCTGGCCAGCAACGACCCGGCGGGCATCCCGGACGCCACGGGCCTGCGCACGGCGTTCGTGGTGGCCGGCGTCGTCGGGGTGCTCGCGCTGGTGACCGCGCTGTTCGTGCGCAAGCCCGCCGCCGCGACGCCCGCGCCTGCGGCGCACTGAGCGGGGGCACCCGGCGGGTGGCCGCGCTGCGGGACATCACCTGCCTGCACGTCGCCGACGCCTGCCGCGCACTGAGCGCAGACGCTGCCCCGCCGACGCACCACCTCGCCGTCATCGCTGCTGGGCAGCCCGCGCGCTGAGCGCGGGCTGCCCAGTTCTCGCTCACCGCGGCGGTGGCAGCATCGTGGCCGGGCAGCCCGCGCGGTAGCCAGGCGCGCTACGACGGCCACGGCGTGGGCGACCACGCCGGCTCAGTAGCCGCGTGCGATCCACTCCGCCAGGTGCGGCGCCTCGGTCCCGATGGTGGTCCCGTCGCCGTGACCGGTGTGCACCCGGGTGTCCTCCGGGAGCTTGAACAGCCGGTCCCGGATCGAGTCGATGATCGTCGGGAAGTCCGAGAACGACCGGCCCGTCGCGCCCGGCCCGCCGGCGAACAGCGTGTCGCCGGTGAAGAGCGCCTTCGCCTCGGGCAGGTGCAGGCACACCGAGCCGGGCGAGTGGCCCGGGGTGTGGATCAGCTCGATCTCGGTGCCGGCGACGGCGATGCGCTGACCGTCGTCGGCCTTCCAGAACGCCTGCCCGGCGTGGGTCATGTCCCACAGCTCCTGGTCGCCCGGGTGCAGGAGCACCGGCGCGTAGAGCCGCTCGCCGAGCTGCGGCGCGTGGGTGACGTGGTCGTTGTGGCCGTGCGTGCAGACCACCGCGACGACCTTGCGCCCCGCGACGGCCTCGACGATCGGCTTGTCGTCGTGCGCGGCGTCGACCACCACCACCTCGTGGTCGTCGCCGATGAGCCAGACGTTGTTGTCGACCTCCCAGCTGCCGCCGTCGAGTTCGAACACGCCGGAGGTGACGACCCGGTCGATCCGGAAGCTCACCAGACCACCACCGAACGCAGCACCTCGCCGGCGTGCATGGTGTGGAAGGCCTTCTCGACGTCGTCCAGCCCGATGCGCTCGGTGACGAACTTGTCCAGTGGCAGCCTGCCCTGCAGGTACAGGTCGACCAGCACCGGGAAGTCCCGTTCCGGCAGGCAGTCGCCGTACCAGGACGACTTCAGCGCGCCGCCGCGGGAGAAGAAGTCGAGCAGCGGCATCTCCAGCCGCATGTCCGGGGTCGGGACGCCGACCAGCACGACCGTGCCGGCGAGGTCGCGGGCGTAGAACGCCTGCTTCCAGGTCTCCGGCCTGCCCACCGCGTCGATCACCACGTCCGCGCCGAACCCGCCGGTCAGGGCCTGGACGGCCTCGACCACGTCGGTCTCGGTCGCGTTGACCGTGTGGGTGGCGCCCAGTTCGGTAGCCCACTCGAGCTTCTTCGCGTCGCGGTCGACGGCGATGATCTTGTTCGCCCCGGCCAGGCGGGCCCCGGCGATGGCCGCGTCGCCGACGCCACCGCAGCCGATCACCGCGACGGAATCGCCGCGGCTCACCGCGCCGGTGTTGACCGCCGCGCCCAGCCCGGCCATCACGCCGCAGCCGAGCAGGCCGGCGACGGCGGGGTCGGCGGCCGGGTCGACCTTGGTGCACTGCCCGGCGTGCACGAGCGTCTTGTCCGCGAACGCGCCGATGCCCAGCGCCGGGGTCAGCTCGGTGCCGTCGGTCAGGGTCATCTTCTGGGTGGCGTTGAACGTGCTGAAGCAGTACTGCGGGCGGCCGCGCTTGCAGGCCCGGCACTGGCCGCACACCGCGCGCCAGTTGAGGACGACGTAGTCACCCGGCTGGACCGAATCGACGCCTTCGCCGACGCTTTCGACGGTGCCGGCGGCTTCGTGCCCGAGCAGGAACGGGAACTCGTCGTTGATGCCGCCCTCGCGGTAGGTCAGGTCGGTGTGGCACACCCCGCACGCGGCGATCGCGACCACGACCTCACCGGGACCGGGGTCGGGGATCACGATGTCGGTGAGCTCGACCGGAGCTCCCTTCGAGCGGGCGATCACGCCGCGGACCGTCTGTGGCATCGGCTGTTCCTTTCGGTGGAGAAGCATGCGCGGTGACGCATACCGTTGGCGACGGTAGCCCTGAGTGGCGTTTCCGCGACCTGGTCGTCGGATCAGTAAAACCTCGACCTCCGGTTAGAGTGGCCGCATGGATCCGGTGTCCGATCTGGTGGCTCTGCGCGAGGTCGTGGACGGGCCGCTGCACGAAATCGCCCGCCGCCTCTCGCGGTTCCTCGGCGAGCGGTGGCCGCACACCGCGCTCGTCGTGTTCACCCGGGAGTGCACCGGGCGGCCGCGCAAGGTCGCCGGCGCCACCGAGATGATCAACAAGGTCACGATCGGCGAGCTGGAGGAGCTGAAGGCCGCGGTCGAGCCCGGCCGTCCGGTCAGCACGACCGCGTCGATCGCGGGCGCGGAGCGGACCGTGTGGGTGGTGCTCGATCCGGCCGGCACGCTGCTCGTCCTGGTCCCCCGCGCGGCGCGGCGGCGGCTGCCCGAGCCGGAGCTGCTGGCCGCGATCTTCGGCCTGGTGGTGACCTCGATCAGCCAGCAGGTCGCCCAGGCCAGCCCCGACTACCTCGCCGAGTCGCGGGCCGCCTCCAGCGAGCGGGAGCGGACGATCGCCGAGCTGGCGGCCGCGCACGAGGCGGCGCTGGTGGCGATCCTGACCACGCTGCGGTCCGCCGGTCTGGACGACCGCCGGGCGCGGCTGTCGGCGGCGGACTCGGCGTCGGCGGCGTTGCTGGCGCTGCGATCGGCGCGGAAGTCGGACCAGGCGCTGTCCGAGGAGGCCGCGCCGGAGGCGTTCGCCCGGCTGCGCGAGGACATCCGGCAGATGCTGCGGCACCACGAGGCGCCGATCGAGTTCGTCGCCCCGTCCGGCGGTTCCGTGCCCGGCGAGATCGCGCACGCCGCGCGGGCGATGACGCGGACGGCCGTGCTGGCGTTCACCGCCCAGCCGGGCCTGGCGCGCCTGCGGATCGCGTGGTCGAGCGACGGCGCGAGCCTGGTGGTCGACGTGCGGGACCAGGGGTCCGGCGAGCTGGACGTGGACGCGCTGCGCCGTGGCCTCCAGGGCCGGGCGCGCACGCTGGGCGCCACGCTGGACATCGACGCCGCGCCGGGCTGGGGCAGCCGGGTGACGATCTCGCTGCCGCTGGACGCACCCGAGCCCTCCGGCGAAACGCGGCTGACGAACCTCAACCGCCGCGAGCGGGAGGTGCTGGCGCTGCTCGCGCAGGGCAAGCGGAACAAGGCGATCGCGGCGGAGCTGGGCGTCACCGAGAGCACCGTGAAGTTCCACGTGACCGGCGTGCTGCAGAAACTGGAAGTGAGCTCCCGCGGCGAGGCCGCGGCGCTGGCCCTGGGCGCCGGGCTCGGTGTGGCGCACGCCTGAGGTCGCGCGTTTCGGCGGATCCACGGCCGTTTCACCGTGCTGGTCGCGCGTCCAGCAGCTCACCCACTTGCAACCGCTGATCGACTTCGACGCGTTCACGTCATCCCCGGCGGCCCGCCTCCTGCTCGATGCCGCCGGCAGGCGGTCTCCGGTTCGGTGATTTCGGCGCCGTGCACCCCATCGCCGGCCTCAGGTCCGGGCGTGCTCCGCTCGCAGCGTGGTCAGGAACCGGCTGAACAGGCGGACCTGTTCGGCCACGAAGTCCCGCCGACCGACACCGAGCACGCGCAACGCGGCCCCGTGATCCCAGGCGACCACCGCCGCGGTGGTGGCGTGCAGCAGCTGCCACGCGGTTCGCATCAGCCACCACGCCGGGCGCGGCATCGACCCGCGCAGGCGGTCCCGGTGGAAGGGCACGTGCCGCTGCTCGTCATCCAGGATGCGGGCCGCCACGTCGCGCGTCAGGGCGTCACGGGAACCGTCGCGCAGGATGCGGTAGTAGCTGAGCGCCACGGTCTCCGCGATCAGCAGCACCGCAAGCTCCAGCCGCAGCCCCAGCCCGCGCCGGAGTGCGACGAACGCCTTGTCGGTCCAGTGGCTCGTGATCGCCGGCACCCCGGCGGCCTCGAGCAGGCGGGCGAGCAGCCGCGCGTGGTTCTGCTCCTCGGCGACGAACAACCGCACCGCCGCGGCGTAGGCACGATCGCCGGTCCGCTCGGCGGCGCGGTTGAGCCGCACGCCGTCGCCGGATTCGCCGACCTGGAACCGCTGCAGGCTGCGCACCACCGCCGGGTCGAGCCGGGCGGCCCGGGCCCAGTCCGGATCACCGCGGTCCTGCCTGGCCCGCGCGGCCTCCTGGAACTCCCGCAGCCAACCGCCGGCATCCCGCACCAGAACCCCTTCGCGTCCGGTCACTCCTTGACAGGACGGTTGAGCGCGGGCGAGGTTGCCGGACCGAGCTCCTTCCGGGCGTCGCACGACCGGCCTACCCTCGACGCACCACGAGAGGAGTCGCGTCATGTCCGGGAAGACCACCGCCACAGTGGACATCGCACGCAGCCCGCAGGAGGTGTTCGGCTTCCTCGCCGACGCCGCCCACCTGCCCGACTGGCAGCCCGACGTCCGCACCGCCGCCTTCGATGGCCCGGTCCCGGTCACCGTCGGCACCCGCGGGCACGAGGTCCGCCACGTCATGGGCGCCGACCGGACCATCACGTGGGAGGTGACGGCCTACGACCCGGGCCGGCGCTACGGCGTCCGCGGCGTGGACGGGCCGGTCCGGGCGCAGGTGGACGTCACGTTCACCCCGGAGGGCGAGGGCACCCACGTCGAGTACGGCATCGGTTTCGAGGGGCACGGCGTGGGCAGGTTCATCGCTCCCCTGGCGCGCCGCAACGCGCGCAAGGAAGTGCCCGCCACGCTCGGCCTGCTGAAGCAGCACCTCGAAGCGCAGCCTCAGGTCTGAGCGGGCAACGCACCGCCGCAGTGCGGGCAGCACGCCGCCGACGAGCCCCGTGCCCGGCCCGCCTGATCGCGCTCACCAGCGCCTCCGCCAGCCGCAGGGCGCCCGCGGCCAGTCGCAGGCCGGTCAGGTTGCCGTGTCCGTCCACTTCGGCCTCGACGTTCCCTCGGGCGGCGGTGATCCACCGGCGGCTGAGTTCGGCCAGCAGCTGATTCCGGAAAACGGCCACGCGCGTGGCGTCCCTTGCGTACAGTCCTCAAGATGCGCGTTTTGCTGGGGGTGGCCCTGCTGGCCATGACGCTGCTGACGGCCTGCGAGGACCACGATCCTGGGCCGAAGGAGCAGACCGCGCCCGCACCGGCGCGTGTGGACGAGCCCACCGCGCTGCAGTTCGCGCCGCGGGTGTGGCTGGCCGGCGACGAGCGGTTCACCCCGATGGACGCGACCGCCTACATCCGGCAGTCGGTGCTGCGGTACGAGCACGACGACTGCGCCGACCCCGAGCCGGTGGCCGATCCGGTCGATCCCGGCAAGCTTCGCGGCACTGTCTACAAGCACCACAAGGACGCCGACCCCGCCGTGCCGTCCCCGGACAAGCCGCTGTTCCCCTGTGCCCGCCACTCGGGCGACGAGGTCTCGCCGAACTCCGACGGCGGGTTCTACCTGGATGCGCACGACGACGTCCAGCCCGACGACGCTCCCCCGCCGATGTACTGGGAGCACCACCGCGCCGACGACGAGCGCTCCGCGTACGTGTACTGGTTCTTCTACGGCCGCAACGAACTCCGCCCGGCCGGCACCCCCGTGGGCAACACGCACGAGGGCGACTGGGAGCGGGTCGCCGTCCAGCTGCGGAACGGCGAACCGGTCGCGGTGACCTTCTTCGGCCACGGCGCCGAGCCGTGTTCCGTGCCGTGGGCGGACCTGGACCACGACGACGGCCACCCGGTCGTGTACTCGGCCAAGGGGTCGCACGCGTCGTACCCGTCGAAGGGCTGGCACGTCTCCGGCGCCACCTTCGACTGGACCTCGCAGGGAAACCTGTGGCGCACGCAGCCACGCGCGCTCGACGGCGAGCCGTGGTACGGCTACCGCGGCGCGTGGGGCGCGCAGTCGCTCGTGCCCGGCTTCTCCGGCCCGGCCGGTCCCTACCCGGGGCGGCAACTCGCCGACGTGTTCACCGACCGCCGCTGCGCCATGCCCGCCCGGCTGCCGGACGGTTTCGCCGGGACGTGGGAGACCCGCGACCCGGTCGAGCAGTCCCCGGCGGCCCGCCCGTACCACATGCGGGTGGTCCTCGGCGGCGACAGCAACCCGGTCGAGTACCGCACGACCTGGACCGGCCCCGATCCGGACCTGGCGTGCCGCGGCATCCTCCGGCTGGTCGACGCGACCACGCAGTGGCTGGAGCTGCGCGAGACGATCCTGGACAAGGACGCGGGCAACTGCGTCACCGAGGGCACGGTGACGCTCCACCGGGACGGCGAGTCGCTGAAGATGACCTACTCCGGCGGCAGTGTGACGGGATCCGCCACGCTGTACCGCAAGCAGGACGGCCCGCCACCGTCCACGTCGTCGGCACCGCCGACGTCGTCGGGCCCGTCGGCGTCCGAGGGCATCCGGCGTTACGAGGAGTTCCTGCACGCGGTGGGCCGCGAGGACCTCGCGGTGGTCTGCGAGATCGCGGGCCCGGCCGCGAAGAAGGCCGAGGACCAGGGCTTCGGGCCGTGCGAGCAGACCATGCCGATCACCTTCCAGATGATCTCGCCGGCCCAGAAGCGGGCCCTGCGCACCGCGACGGTCGACCGGGCCGGAGTCATTGAAACCGCCGGGCGGATCGAGATCCCGGCGCGCGCGGTGCGTGCGGACACCCCGTTCACGGAGAGCGACCTGGGCGACGCGGTCCTCGAATACCGCGGCGGCCAGTGGTACGTCGTCGACTAGGGCGGCGCCGGCCGCGGTTGCGCCCGCTCGCCCCGCGGCGCAAGGTGGAGGGCTACCGGCGGCGCCGCCGGGACGCCGCCTCGACCGGAGAGGGGGTGGAAGGCGTGTTCGCGCGTTCCACCACGGTGCAAGCTCACCAGGACACGATCGAAGCCGGGATCGCCCACCTGCGCGACGAGGTCATGCCGGAGCTGATGGAGATGCCCGGCTGCGTCGGACTGTCGATGCTCGTCGACCGCGACTCCGGACGCTGCATCGCCACCAGCTCGTGGGAGTCGATGGAGGCGATGCGGGACAGCGCGGACCGGGTGCGCCCGCTGCGCGACCACGCGGCGGAGGTGATGGGCGGCAACCGCGCCCAGGTCGACGAGTGGGAGATCGCGGTGCTGCACCGCACGCGGCCCGCGCCCGAGGGCGCCTGCTGCCGCGTCACCTGGACCCGGTTCGACCAGCTCGACCGCGCCATCGACACCTACCGCATGGGCCTGCTGCCCGAGCTGGAACGCCTCGACGGGTTCTGCAGCGCCAGCCTGATGATCGACCGCGAGGCGGGCATCGCGGTGTCCTCGGTGACCTACGACAACCACGCGAACATGGCGAGCACCCGCAACCGCGCCGACGCCCTCCGCTCGCGCGGCGCGGAGGAGGCCGGGGTGGAGATCCTCGAGGTGGCCGAGTTCGAGCTGGCACTGGCGCACCTGCGGGTCCCCGAAATGGCCTGACCGAACGACCGGGCCAGGGCGGACCGGGCCGGACCACCGAGCGGGGCGGGCCATCGAGCCTGCCCCGCCGATCGGGCCGGGACAGGAACCAAGCCGGACCACGCCACCGGGCCGAGGTGGGCCACCGGAATCCGACGAGGCACCAGCTTCACCGCAAGCCGGCCGCCGCCGGGGCACGCGGCGGCGGCCCCTGGTCGTCCAGCCGGAACCAGCGGTGGCCCCGTACCGGGGCCATGGCCGCCGCGCCGGGCGAGCACCGCCGGACGCGGCTGCCGGCCACTGCCTCCCGCCGGGGCGGCTCCACATCCGGCCGGCGAACCGGCCCGCCCGGGTGCCCGGCCGCCGCCGGGGGTGGCGGATAGGCTGGCCGCGTGGGATCGCGGTGGACGGTGGCTCGGGTGCTCGCGCTGGCCCCGGACGCCGGGTCCGCGCGGGCCGCCCGCGGGCTCGCCAACCCGCGCACCTGGTCCGACCTCGGCAGCACCAGCTCACTCGTCTGGGGCAAGTGCCAGGGCAGCGCCCGCACCCCCTACCAGGTCACCGTCGACCTCACCGAACCGTCCTTCCGCTGCACGTGCCCGAGCCGCAAGTTCCCCTGCAAGCACGGCCTGGCCCTGCTGCTCATGTGGGCCGCGGGCGACGGCTCCGTGTCCGAGGACGCCGGGCCCGCCGACTGGGTCACCCCCGCCACGCCCCGCCGGGAAGCCGCCAAACCGGACCCCGAGGCGCAGGCCAAGCGCCTGGCCGAGCGCGAGTCGCTCATGTCGGCCGGCCTCGACGACTTCGAGCTGTGGCTGCACGACCTCGTCCGCCAGGGCCTGGCGGCCGCCCGCCGCCAGCCGCCCGGGTTCTGGGACACCGCCGCGGCCCGGCTCGTCGACGCCCAGCTGCCCGGGCTCGCCGACCGGGTCCGCGCCGCCGGCGCCGACATCCACGCCCGCGCCGACTGGGCGCCACACCTGCTCGGCGAGCTCGGCCGCTGGTACCTCGCGGTCCGCGCGTGGCGGCGCCGCGCCGAGCTGGACGACGCCGCGATGGGCGACCTGCGCACGGTGCTGGGCTGGGCCCGCCGCCGCGACGAGATCGGCGACCGGGTCGCCGACCGGTGGTGGGTCGTCGGCCTGAGCCAGGAGGAGGACGAGCGCCTGCTGTCCCAGCGCACCTGGTTGCACGGCGAGCGCACCGGCGAAACCGTGGTGCTGCTGGACTTCGCCGCCGCCGGGCAGGCGCTGAAGGTCGCGCACGTGCTCGGGTCCGTTGTGGACGGTGAGGTGGCCCGCTACCCCGGCGGCCCGCCCCGCCGCGCGCTGCTCGCCGGTGACGAGCACAAGGTCACGCCCGGTTCCGGCCTCCCGCACGCCACCGACGTCCGCACCGCGCTCGGCCAGGCCGCCCGGTGGCTCGCCGGGAACCCGTGGCTGCGCCGCATCCCTCTAGCGCTGGCCGGGATGACCGTCGTCCCCGGCGACCCGCCGCTGCTCGTCGACCCCGGCGGCGCCGCCCTCACCCTGGCCGCGGGCACCGACGTGTGGCAGCTGCTCGCCCTCTCCGGCGGGCACCCGGTGCCGGTGTTCGGCGAGTGGATCGACGAGCGCCTGCACCCCCTGAGCGTGCAGGTCGGCGACCGGCTGGTGGCGCTGTGACCGCGTGGGAAGACCTGCTGGGCACGGCGCTGGTCGGCACCGGCCGCCGCCCCTTCGACCTCGCCGCCTCCGGCATCCCGGGCGCAAGCAGCGTCACCGCCGACTCGCCCGAGGCCGCGGTCCTGGCCGCGGCCGCCCTCGCCGCCGGGCACCGGCGCGCGGGCTGGACACCGCCGGTCTGGCGCGGCACCCCGCGACAACCGGCCGGCCCCGACGACCGTCCCGAATGCACCCCGGCCGCCGCCCAGCTGCTGGAACTGCTGCTCACCAAGGCCATCCGCCTCGAAGTCGGCACCGAGCTGCTCACCGGCGACTGGCTCACCGCCGCCCGCGACACCGGGCGGCGCCCGCCGTACCGGCTGCTGCCCGACCTGCTCCGCTTCGGCACGACCACCGCCACCGCCCGCCCTCTCGTCCGCGACGTCCTCGGCCCGCGCGGCGCCTGGCTGGCCGCGCACAACCCGGCGTGGAGCTGGGCCGCCACCGTCCCGCCCGCCGACGTGGCGGAGCGCTTCGCCACCGGCACCCGCGCCGAGCGGGTGGCGCTGCTGACCGACCTGCGCGCCACCGCGCCCGGCCGCGCGCGCGAACTGGTCGAGGAAACCTGGGCCGACGAGCCGGCCGCCACCCGCGCCGCGTTCCTCGACACCCTGCGCACCGGCCTGTCCGGCGACGACGAACCGCTGCTCGAACGCGCCCTCGACGACCGAGCCGCGACCGTCCGCGCCGCCGCCACTGCCCTGCTCGACCACCTGCCCGGCTCGGCCCGCGCCCAGCGCATGGCCGAGCGCGCCCGGCGGCTGCACCAGGGCCGCGGCGCCTTCGACCTGCCCGGCGAACCCGACGACGCGGCCCGCCGCGACGGCGTCACCGACCACCGCGAACCGGGTCTCGGCCGCGGCGCGTCCCGGCTGATCCAGATCCTCGCCGCCACCCCGCTGGCCGCCTGGGATCCGGACTGGATCCCCGAGGCCGGCCACGACGTCCTCCTCGGCTGGACGAAAGCCGCGCTGCGCCAGCGCGACCAGCAGTGGCTCACCGCGCTGGCCCGGCACCAGCCGGCCCCCGAGCTGATCGCCGCGCTCACTCCGGCGACCGCCGCGGAAATCCTCGGTGGCAGCCGGAAACTCGACGCCCGGTTCGGCGCGCTGCTCGCCGCCGCGCCCGGCCCGTGGCCCGCGGAGTTCTCCACCGAAATCGTCGCGCGGCTGCGCACCGCCAAGGCCGAGGCCGTGCTGCGGCTGGCCGCCCGCGCGATGGCCGAGCACCTGCACCCCGCCGCGCTCGCCGCCGTCGAGAACTGGCTGCTCGCCCTCGGCACCGACCACAAACCCACCGCGCGCACCCTGCGCGGCATCGCCCACGCGCTGACCATCCGAGCGACCATCCGGCAGGAGTTCACATGACCGACGTGCTGAGAGCACACGCCGAGCAGCAGCACGCCGACGAGCTGGCCGCCCTCGCGGCCGCCGACGACCGGCCCAAACCGCCCAACTGGAAGCTGTCGCCGTGGGCCGTCGCGACCTACGTGCTGGGCGGCGAGGCCCCGGACGGCACCCCGATCACGCCGAAGTACCTCGGCTCGCGTCGCCTCGTCGAGGTCGCGATCGCCACGCTCGCCACCGATCGCGCGCTGCTCCTGCTGGGCGTCCCCGGCACCGCGAAGACGTGGCTGTCCGAGCACCTCGCCGCGGCCATCTCCGGCGATTCCACCCAGCTCGTGCAGGGCACGTCCGGCACCGCCGAGGAGGCGATCCGCTACGGCTGGAACTACGCGCGCCTGCTCGCCGAGGGACCCTCGCCCAAGGCGCTGGTCGCCAGCCCGGTGCTGCGCGCGATGGAGACCGGCGGCATCGCGCGGATCGAGGAGCTGACCCGCATCCCGTCCGACGTCCAGGACGCGCTGATCACGATCCTCAGCGAGAAGACCCTGCCGATCCCGGAGCTGGACAGCGAGGTGCAGGCGCTCGCCGGGTTCAACGTGATCGCCACGGCCAACGACCGCGACCGCGGCGTGAACGACCTGTCCGCCGCGCTGAAACGCCGCTTCAACGTCGTGGTGCTGCCGCTGCCCGACGACGCCGAGTCCGAAGTGGAGATCGTCCGGCTGCGCGTAGAGCAGCTGGGCCGGTCGCTGCAGCTGCCGGCCGGCGCGGAGAACGTGGACGAGATCCGCCGCGTGGTGACCGTGTTCCGCGAGCTGCGCGACGGGGTCACCACCGACGGGCGGACGAAGATCAAGTCGCCGTCGGGGACGCTGTCCACCGCTGAGGCGATCTCGGTGATGACGAACGGGATCGCGCTCGCGACGCACTTCGGCGACGGCGTGGTGCGGGCCGACGACGTGGCGGCCGGCCTGCACGGCGCGGTGGTCAAGGACCCGGTGCAGGACCGGATCGTGTGGCAGGAGTACCTGGAGACCGTGGTGCGCGAGCGCAAGCCGTGGTCCGACCTCTACCGCGCGTGCCGGGAACTGGTGTGAGCGTTCACGTCCTCGGCATCCGGCACCACGGGCCCGGTTCGGCCCGCGCGGTCGCCGACGCCCTGGACCGGCTCGACCCCGAGGTCGTGCTGATCGAGGGGCCGCCGGAGCTGGACTCCGTCGCCCCGCTCGCCGCGGCCGCGGGCATGCGCCCGCCGGTCGCCGGGCTGGTCTACGCCGCCGACCGCCCGGCGACGGCCGCGTTCTACCCGATGGCGGTGTTCTCCCCGGAGTGGGTGGCGCTGCGATGGGCGCTGGAGCACGGCAGGCAGGTGAGGTTCCTCGACCTGCCCGCGAACGTCGCGCTCGTGCTGGAGGACGCCGAGGACCCGGACGCCGAGCCACCGATCGACCCCATCGCGACGCTGGCCGAAGCCGCCGGGTACGACGATCCGGAGCGCTGGTGGGAGGACGCGGTCGAACTGCGCTACCACGGTCTCGAGGTGTTCGACGCGCTGATCGACGCCATGCGCGCGCTGCGCGAAGGGCACGTGCCGGACCTGCGCACGCAGCGGCGGGAAGCGGCGATGCGGAAGGTGCTGCGGGCGGTCATCCGCGGCGGGGCAGGCACGATCGCGGTGGTGTGCGGCGCCTGGCACGCGCCGGTGCTGGTGCCCGCGGAGTTCCCGTCGCAGGCCGCGGACAACCGGCTGCTCAAGGGACTGCGCACGACGAAGGTCGCGGCGACCTGGGTGCCGTGGACGTCGTCGCGGCTGGCCAGGGCCAGCGGCTACGGCGCGGGAATCTCCTCCCCCGGCTGGTACCACCACCTGTTCACCACCGCGCACGACGAGGCGGTGGGCCGATGGATGGTGCGGGTGGCGCATCTGCTGCGCCGCGAGCAGCACGACGTGTCCCCGGCCGCGGTCATCGAGGCCGTCCGGCTCGCCGACGCGCTGGCCGTGCTGCGCAACCGCCCGCACCCCGGGTTGCCCGAGGTGCTGGAGGCCTGCCAGGCCGTCCTGTGTGGAGGGTCGGACATCCCGATGCGGCTGGTGGCCCGCAAGCTGCTGGTCGGCGACATCCTGGGCCGGGTGCCCGCCGAGACGCCGATGGTGCCGCTGGCCAAGGACCTGGAGGCGACCCGGAAACGGTTGCGGCTCAAGCAGAGCGCGGCCGAGCAGCAGCTGGACCTGGACCTGCGCACGCCGACGCACCTGGAGCGCAGCAAGCTGCTGCACCGGCTGCTGCTGCTCGGCGTGCGGTGGGGCGAGCCCGCGGAGACCGCGCGCACGCGGGGCACGTTCCGGGAGTCGTGGGTGCTGGAGTGGCGGCCGGACCTGGCGGTCGCGTTGATCGAGGCGAGCGGCTACGGCACGACCATCGAGTCCGCGGCGACGGCGGTGGTGGCGCAGCGGGCCGCCGAGGCCGACATCGCCGAGCTGAGCGTCCTGGTCGAGGACACGCTCACCGCGGACCTGCCGGAAGCGCTGGCCGGGGTGCTCGCGGCGCTCGACGAGCGGGCCGCGCGCCAGCACGACACCACGCGGTTGATGGCGGCGGTGGAGCCGATGGCGCGCGTGCGCCGCTACGGCAACGTGCGCCGCGCGGACACCGAGCTGGTGCAGCGGGTGCTGAGCGGAGTGGTCACGCGCATCGCCGTCGGGCTGCCCGCCGCGTGCGCGGGTCTCGACGAGGACGCCGGCCGTGAGGTGCAGCAGCTGGTGGACGGTGTGCAGCGGGGCATCGGGCTGCTCGACCAGCAGGAGCTGCGGGAGGTCTGGTACGGCGCGCTGCGGACGGTGGCCGACCGGCTCGGCGTGCCGGGGCTGATCGCCGGGCGCGCGGTGCGGCTGCTGCTGGACGCCGGGCTGCTGGACGTGGCCGACGCCGCGGGCAGGCTGTCCCGGCAGCTGTCCGTCGCCGCGGACGCGACCCAGGCCGCGGGCTGGCTGGAGGGGTTCCTGTCCGGCGAGGCGGCGCTGCTGGTGCACGAGCCGGAGCTGCTGGAGATCGTCGACCGGTGGGCGACCGGGGTCGGCGAGGAGGTGTTCGACCACCTGCTTCCGTTGCTGCGCCGGACGTTCGCCGAGTTCAGCGCGCCGGAGCGGCGGGAGATCGGGCTGCGGGTGCGGCGGATCGACCGCGGCGAGGGCGCGGCCGGGGCGCGCGCGGCGGACGAGGACCTGGACCACGAGCGGGCGGCGCTGGTGGTGCCGCGGATCCTGGAGCTGCTGGGATGAGTGAACGGCTGCGGCGGTGGCGGATGATGCTCGGCGGGCAGGACGCCGACGGCACCGGCGTGTCGCTGTCCGGTGCGGACGCCCGGCGGGACGCCACGCTGGAAGCGTTGTACGACAAGGAAAAGGACCGGCGCGGCGGGCTCGGCGGGTCGTCCCCGCGGGTGGCGCGGTGGCTGGGCGACATCCGCGGCTACTTCCCCAGCTCGGTGGTGCAGGTGATGCAGCGCGACGCGATGGAGCGGCTGGGGCTGCGCCAGTTGCTGCTGGAGCCGGAGATGCTGGAGTCCGTGCAGCCGGACGTGCACCTGGTGGGCACGCTGCTGTCGCTCAACCGGGCCATTCCGGAGCGGTCGCGGGACACGGCGCGCGCGGTGGTGCGGAAGGTGGTCGAGGACCTGGAGAAGCGCCTGGCGCAGCCGACGCGGCAGGCGGTGGGCGGGGCGCTGCACCGGGCCAACCGCACGAACCGGCCCCGGCACGGCGACATCGACTGGAACCGCACGATCCTGGCGAACCTGAAGCACTACCAGCCCGAGCAGCGGACCGTCGTTCCGGAGCGGCTGGTGGGTTTCGGTCGGCGGCTGCCGAGCGTGTCCAGGCAGATCGTGCTGTGCCTGGACCAGAGCGGGTCGATGGCCGCCTCGGTGGTGTATGCGAGCGTGTTCGGGGCGGTGCTGGCGTCGATCCGGTCGCTGCGGACGCAGGTGATCGCGTTCGACACCGCGGTGGCGGACCTGACCGAGTCGGTGTCCGACCCGGTGGAGCTGCTGTTCGGGGTCCAGCTGGGCGGCGGCACCGACATCAACGCGGCTCTGGCGTACTGCCAGAGCCGAATCGACGCCCCGCGCGACACCGTGCTGGTGCTGATCAGCGACCTTTTCGAGGGCGGTGACGAGGAGGAGATGCTGCAGCGCGCGCAGGCCCTGAAGGCGGACGGCGTGCAGGTGGTGTGCCTGCTCGCCCTGAGCGACGACGGAGCGCCCGCCTACGACCACGAGAACGCGGCCGCGCTGGCGGCCTTGGGGATTCCCGCGTTCGCCTGCACGCCGGACCGTTTCCCGGACCTCATGGCGGCGGCCGTCCAGCGGCAGGACGTGGCCACCTGGGCGGCAGCGAACGACATCCCCACCGCGGCGGCGGAGGACTGACAAGGGGATGCGGCCAGCGAGGTTCGGCGACAGCCGC
Source organism: Amycolatopsis sp. NPDC006131 (assembly GCF_040614175.1). NCBI lineage: Bacteria > Bacillati > Actinomycetota > Actinomycetes > Pseudonocardiales > Pseudonocardiaceae > Amycolatopsis > Amycolatopsis sp. NPDC006131. The sequence goes on along the minus strand of NZ_JBEXTX010000040.1, from coordinate 35,823 downwards.
GAGCCGGCGGCCAGCCGCGGCCGAGGCAACCTAGGAGGCCTCACCAACCCCGCACGGGCCGGAGCGGAGACGCCAGCCACACCCGATTGCATGATCATGCATCGCCATGCATATACTGTTCCCGTGTCCAAGGTGCTCACCTCTCTGCCTGTCGGTGAACGTGTCGGGATCGCCTTCTCCGGAGGCCTCGACACGTCGGTAGCGGTCGCGTGGATGCGCGAGAAGGGGGCGGTCCCCTGCGCCTACACCGCTGACATCGGGCAGTACGACGAGCCCGACATCGCCTCCGTGCCGGGCCGCGCCAAGACCTACGGCGCGGAGATCGCCCGGCTCGTCGACTGCCGCGAGGCGCTCGTCGAGGAAGGGCTGGCCGCCCTGGCCTGCGGCGCCTTCCACATCCGCTCCGGCGGCCGCGTCTACTTCAACACCACTCCGCTGGGCCGCGCGGTCACCGGCACGCTGCTGGTGCGCGCGATGCTGGAGGACGACGTCCAGATCTGGGGCGACGGCTCCACCTTCAAGGGCAACGACATCGAGCGCTTCTACCGGTACGGCCTGCTCGCCAACCCGGCCCTGCGCATCTACAAGCCGTGGCTGGACGCCGACTTCGTCACCGAACTGGGCGGCCGCACCGAGATGTCGGAGTGGCTGACCGCCCGGAACCTGCCCTACCGCGCCAGCACCGAGAAGGCCTACTCGACCGACGCGAACATCTGGGGCGCGACCCACGAGGCCAAGGCCCTGGAGCACCTCGACGCCGGCATCGAGCTGGTCGAGCCCATCATGGGCGTCCGGTTCTGGGACCCCGAGGTCGAGATCCCCGCCGAGGACGTCACCATCGCCTTCGAGCAGGGCCGCCCGGTGCGCATCAACGGCAAGGAGTTCGCCACCGCCGTCGACCTGGTGCTCGAGGCCAACGCGATCGGCGGGCGGCACGGGCTGGGCATGTCCGACCAGATCGAGAACCGGATCATCGAGGCCAAGAGCCGCGGCATCTACGAGGCCCCGGGCATGGCGCTGCTGCACGCCGCCTACGAGCGGCTGCTCAACGCGATCCACAACGAGGACACGATTGCCAGCTACCACAACGAAGGCCGCCGCCTCGGCCGCCTCATGTACGAGGGCCGCTGGCTCGACCCGCAGTCGCTCATGCTGCGCGAGTCGCTGCAGCGGTGGGTCGGCACGGCGGTCACCGGCGAGGTCACGCTGCGGCTGCGGCGCGGCGAGGACTACTCGATCCTCGACACCACCGGCCCGTCGTTCAGCTACCACCCGGACAAGCTGTCGATGGAGCGCACCGAGGACGCGGCGTTCGGCCCGGTCGACCGCATCGGCCAGCTCACCATGCGCAACCTCGACATCGCCGACTCGCGCTCACGCCTGGAGCAGTACGCCGGCCTCGGCCTGGTCGGCACCGGCGACGTCCAGCAGCCGAAGCTGGTGGGCGCCGCCCAGGCCGCCTCGACGGGCCTGATCGGCGCCATGACCGAGGGCGGTGCCGAGGTGATCGCCTCCCGCGGCGGCGCCGCGGAGGACGTCGAGCTGCTCGACCACGCCGCGCTGGAAGCCGGCAACGACTGACGCTCCTGAAACGACGGGGCCCGCGCACTCCGCGCGGGCCCCGTCTTCCGTTTCACGTCAGGCGGACTTCGCCGCTTCGAGGATCAGGTCCGCGACCGCCGCCGGCTCGGAGACCGCCACCGCGTGCGAGGCGCCGTCGAGTTCGACGACCTTCCGCGCGCCCGCCCGCTCGGCCATGAACCGCTGCGCCGCCGCCGGGATGTTCTTGTCCGCCAGCGGGATCAGGAACCACGACGGGATGTCGCGCCACGCCGTGTTCGTCGCCTCCTGCGACAGGGCCACGTCACGCACCGGGCGCTGCGTCGCCGCCATCAGCGCGGCCTCGTCCGCCGGCACGTCGGCCGCGAACTGGCCGTGGAACTCGTCCGGTCCGATCGACAGGTCGTTGCTGCCGTCGCCGAGCGGGACCGAGTCGAGCGTCCCGCCGAGCGTGCTGCCGGGGTACTTGCCGGACAGCCCGAGCGCCGACTCCCCCGCCTCCGGCGCGAACGCCGCGACGTAGACCAGGGCCTTGACCTGCGGGTTCCCCGCCGCGGCCTCCGTGGCGACCATCCCGCCGTACGAGTGGCCGGCCAGGACCACCGGGCCGTCGATCCCGGACAGCACCCGCCGCAGGTACTCGGCGTCACCCGCCAGGCTGCGCAGCGGGTTCGCCACCGCCACGACCCGGCGCCCCTGCTCCCGCAGCCGGGCGATGACCCCGTTCCAGCTGGCCGACTCGGCGAACGCGCCGTGCACCAGGACCACCGTCTCAGTCATGTCCGTCCCTCCAGTTGTGTCCAATTGAGTTGTGCACAACCGAACATAACAGAACCGGGTGGCGAACGACAGGGCTGGCGTGGAAGAATGCACTTTGAGATGAATAGTGCAATTACTCGGCGGATGGCCGCCACCGCAGCCCTGGTCACGACGGTGGCGCGACAGCTCACCGCCGAGCGGGGGCTGACCGGCTTCACCGTCGAGGAGGTGTGCGAGCGGGCCGGCATCTCACGCCGCACCTTCTTCAACTACTTCGCCACCAAGGACGACGCCGTCCTCGGCCGGTCCGCGCACCGGGACGATCACGACCTGGTCGAGGAGTTCCTGGCCGGAGGCGGCGACCTGCTCGGCGACCTGGTGCGGCTCACCGCGGGACGGTGGGTGCGCGCCGACATGACGGTCGAGAAGTGCCGCGAGGTCCAGGCCGCCGTCGAGCGGGAACCCCGCCTGCTCGCCAAGTTCTTCGAGTACCTGCTGCGCGACGAACAGTCCGATGTGGAGCTGGTCGAGCGCCGCGAGGGACTGCCCGCGGGCGACCTGCGGGCCGCCGCCGCGGTGCAGATCGTCGGCGCCCTCGCCGGCGCCTCGGTGCGCGAGTTCCTCCGCGAGGGCAACACGACCAGCTTCGGCGACCTCCTCACGCGCCGGCTCGCCGCCGCGCGCACCCTCCTGTCCCCCGACACCGAACGGACGCCATGACGACCACCGCGCCCGCCCCGCTGCTGCTGACCCAGCGGCGGATCTGGATCATCTTCAGCGCCCTCATCGCGGGCATGCTGCTGTCCAGCCTCGACCAGACGATCGTGGCGACCGCGATGCCGACCATCGTCGGCGACCTCGGCGGCGTCGAGCACCAGGTGTGGATCACGACCGCCTACCTGCTCGCGACCACGATCGTCATGCCGATCTACGGCAAGTTCGGCGACGTCCTCGGCCGCCGGCGGCTGTTCCTCGTCGCGATCGCGTTGTTCACCCTCGCCTCCGTGGGGTGCGCGTTCGCCACCGACTTCTGGGTGTTCGTGGTGTTCCGCGCGCTGCAGGGCTTCGGCGGCGGCGGGCTGATGATCCTGTCCCAGGCGATCATCGCGGACATCGTGCCCGCCAACGAGCGCGGCAAGTACCTGGGCCCGCTCGGCGGCGTGTTCGGGCTGTCGGCCGTCGGCGGCCCGCTGCTCGGCGGGTTTTTCGTCGACCACCTCACGTGGCAGTGGGCGTTCTACATCAACATCCCGGTCGGTGTCGCGGCGTTCGTCATCGCGCTGGTCGCGCTGACGCTGCCGAGCAAGAAGGCGACCCAGCCCATCGACCTGGCCGGCGTGGTGTCCCTGTCGCTGGCCACCACCTGCCTGATCTTCTTCACCGACTTCGGGGGCGACAAGGACCATGGCTGGGCCGCGATGGAGACCTGGGCGTGGGGCCTGGGCCTGCTCGTGTCGGCGGTGGCCTTCGTCGTGGCCGAGAAGCGCGCCGCGGACCCGATCATCCCGCTGAGCCTGTTCCGCAACGGGATCTTCGTCAACGCCACCGCGATCGGGCTCGCGCTGGGCCTCGGCATGTTCGCCGCGATCGGGTTCGTGCCCACGTTCCTGCAGATGTCCTCGGGCACCTCGGCGGCCGCGTCCGGCCTGTTGCTCCTGCCGATGATGGTCGGCCTGATCGGCACCTCGATCGCGTCCGGGTCGGCGATCACGAAGACCGGGCGGTACCGGATCCACCCGATCCTCGGCACGGTGGTCACCGCCGTGGCGATGGTCCTGATGACCACGCTCGCCGCGGACACGCCGATCTGGCTGATCTGCGTGTACCTGTTCGTGTTCGGCGCCGGGCTCGGGCTGATCATGCAGGTCGTCGTGCTGGTGGTGCAGAACGCGGTGCCCGCGGCGATGATCGGCACCGCGACGAGCACGAACAACTACTTCCGCGAGGTCGGCGCGGCGCTCGGCACGGCGGTGTTCGGCACGATCTTCACCACGCGGCTGACGGAGAACCTCAACGGCGTCTTCACCGCGGCCGGCGCGTCAGCGGCGGACGCTTCGGCCGCCACCGCGACCCTCGACCCGGCCGTGCTGAACCAGCTGCCGGCACCGGTGCGCGACGGCGTGGTGACCGCCTACGCCGACGCACTCGCCCCGGTGTTCTGGTACCTGCTGCCGTTCATCGGGATCGCGTTCGCGTTGTCGCTGGTGCTGAAGCAGATCCCGCTCTCCGACGTGGCCGGGCTGGTCGCCCGCGGCGAAGCCATCGGCGGCGAGGAGGCCGAACGCCTGGAGGCCGAGCAGCGCCGCACCTGACCCCCTCACGAGCGGCCGTCGAACACCGCACACAGACGGCGCTGGACTCGCCGAGGGCTGGCGCGAGGCGGCAATCGCGGGCTGTTCCGGGCTTCCGGGATGACCTTCGCGCCCGCGCGCGCCTCCCGGGTCGCGACCCGGTAAACGCTGTCGGAGAAGTCGAAGGCGGTCGGGACACCGCTGACCCGATCCCGCCGGTGGACTTCGCGGGGTGGCTGTCCGAGGTGTACTGGGCCGCCTGCTCATGGACAGGAGGATCTCGTCGTGCGCGAGGTCTTCACGTGGCCCCGTGTTCACCGCGCTGCGAGGGAGGACGTGGCGCAGCGGACACTTTCCCGTGATGGTGATGTGATCTTCCCGTTATCTGTGCTAGCTTTCCGAACCGTTCGGCTGGGGGACCAACCGGAACACGGAAAGATCGCACATGAAACGCACGTTGCCGGCGGTGCTGCTCGCCGCTCCCCTGGTCCTGCTCAGCGCCACCGCCTGCGAGCCCGGGAGTTCCTGGGCCGCGCAGGCCTCGCGCAGTAGCCAGGCCGCCTCGTCGAGCGCGAGCCCCGCGCCCAGTCCGACGGGCGCCGCGGCGAGCAGCACGACCAGCGCCCCGTCCAGCACACCCAGCACACCCAGTTCGTCCAGCGAGTCCAGCAGCACGACGCCCCGGAGCACGTCCGCCACCTCCGCCGCGAGCACCCCGGCGCCGGAGGAGACCTGCACCGACCCGGTGTTCACCACCAGCGACCCCGACGGCGGCTGGTCGAATGGCGGCTACTACGTGCACAACAACATGTGGAACCAGGACGAGGCGGGCCCGGAGACCCTGTACGCCTGCTCCTACGACAACTGGTACGTCGACTCCACCCAGCCCGACACCACGTCGGTGAAGACCTACCCGAACGTCCACAAGGACATCAACAACCTCGACGGCGCCCCGCTGTCGGACTACTCCACCATCACCTCCACGTTCGCCGGCCGCGGTCCCGCCACCGGGATCTACAACGTCGCCTACGACATCTGGCTCAACGGCGTCGGCCAGCAGCCCGGGGTCACCGAACTGATGGTGTGGACGGAGAACCACAACCAGGTGCCCTCCGGGGAGAAGGTCGCGACCTACACCGCGGGCGGCGTGACCTACGACGTCTGGTACGACGGCGACGACTACCTCGCCTTCGTCGCGCAGTCCACCCAGTACTCCGGCGCCATCGACATCAAGGCGATGATCGACTGGTCGGTCGGCCGCGGCTACATCCCGCCGAACCCGACCGTCAACCAGATCGGCTACGGCATCGAGTTCTGCTCCACCGGCGGCGTGCCTGCCCGCTTCACCGTCACCGACTTCTCCGTGACGATGAACTGATTCCGCTCTACGGTGGTCCCACCAACGCGGGGAGCACCGGATGAGTGCGGCAACCACGGACGCGCTGGCCGCGGGCCGGCTGGCGCTGGAACGCGCGGCGTGGGCCGAGGCGCACGCGCACTTCGCCACGGCGTCGGCGGCGGACACGCCCGAGGCCTGGGACGGTCTGAGCCGCGCGGCCTGGTGGCTGGGCGACGAGGCGGGCACGATCGCCGCCCGCGAACGCGCCTACCGCGGCTACCGGGCCCGCGGCGACGACCGCGCGGCGGCGCGGATGGCGATGTGGCTGGCCTCGGACCACCTCGACTTCCGCGGTGACGACGCGCTCGCCGCGGCGTGGATCCGGCGCGGCCGCGCACTGGTCACCGGCGCCTGTCCCGAGCTGGGTTTCCTGGTCGTGCTCGAGGCGGACATGGCGCTGCTGGCGCACTTCGACCCAGTGACCGGCGAGCGGCTCGCGCGGGAGGCGCTGCACCTGGCCCGGAGCATCGCCGACACCGGCGTGGAGGTCGTCGCGCTCGCGGTGCTCGGGTGCGCGCTCGTCGCGTCCGGATCGATCGCCGAGGGACTCGGCTTCCTCGACGAGTCCGCGGCGCTGGCCGTCGGCGAGGACTTCGCCGAGGCCGTCGCCCCCGGCTGGGCGCTGTGCCACACGGTGTCGGCGTGCGCGGACGTCGGCGACTTCGCCCGCGCGGAGCAGTGGTGCCGGGCCCTGCACACCTGGTCGTCGGCGTGGCACGGCAGGCACTTCTTCGGCGCCTGCCGCACCGCCTACGGCGAGGTCCTCGCGACCGGCGGCGACTGGCGGTCGGCCGAGCAGGAACTCCTCGACGCGATGGCCGACCTGAGCACCACGCGGCCCGCGCTGGCCGGCCCGACCGCCGTCCGGCTGGGCCGCCTGCGGGTGCGGCAGGGCGACCTCACCGAGGCGCGGGCGCTGTTCGAGACCGCGTTGCCGCTGCCGCAGGCCATCGTCGCGCTCGGCGAACTGGACCTGGCCGCCGGCGACCCGACCGCGGCCGCCGACGCCGCCGACCGCGTGCTGCGGCGGCTCGACGAGGCCGGTGTCCTGGACCGCCTGCCCGCGCTCGAACTCCTCGCCCGCGCACTGGCGGCCGCGGGCGACCACGAGGGCGCCGCGGCGGCGGCCGGGCGGCTGGAACAGCAGATCGAGCCGCTCGCCACGCCGTACATGCGCGGGCGGGGACGGCTCGTCCGCGCGCAGGTGCTCGTCGCGGGCGGCGAGCACGATCCCGCGCGGCGCGCCGCCGAGGACGCCCTCGACCTGTTCACCGCGTGCTCGGCCCCCTTCGAGGCGGCGCAGGCCCGGCTCGTCCTGGCCGAGGCCCTCGGCGCGCTCGGCCGTGCCGGGCAGGCGGCCGCGGCGGCGAAGGCGGCACGGGACGCGCTCGCGCTCCTCGGTTCCCGGGCCGGCCGCGCGAGCGGCGACCTCAGTCCGCGCGAGACCGACATCCTGCGCCTGGTCGCGCAGGGCCTGAACGACGCCGCGATCGCGCGGCGGCTGTTCCTCAGCGCCCACACCGTGCACCGGCACATCGCCAACATCCGCACGAAACTCGGCGTGCCCTCCCGCGCGGCGGCGGTGGCGGCCGCGACCCGCGACGGACTGCTCTGAGCACTGGCCCGTTCCGGCCATTCGCCGGCATGGCCGGTCCGGGCGAAGCCGCGCGGGCACCGCCGCGCCGATGCTGGGGCCATGACGACGACCCGTTCCGCCGGCATCGCGGAGTTCCGCTTCCGCCTCGACGGTGGCGTGCACGAACCCGGCGACCCCTACTTCGAGGACAGCTGCCGCCTGTTCAACACGATGGTGCGGCGGCGGCCGCGGCTGGTGGCCGAATGCGTCGCCGCCGAGGACGTGGTCGCCGCACTGGCCTTCGCCCGCGAGCACGACCTCCCGGTCGCGGTGCGCGCCGGCGGGCACTCCGTCGCCGGGCTCTCGCTGTGCGACGACGGTCTGGTGCTCGACCTGCGCAACCTCGCCGACGTCGAGGTCGACCCGGATCGCCGCGTCGCCCGCGTCGGCGGCGGCGCGATCTGGGCGGACCTCGACCGGGAGACCCAGGTGCACGGCCTGGCGACCACCGGCGGGCGCGTGTCCACCACCGGCGTCGCCGGGCTGACGCTCGGCGGCGGCTCCGGCTGGCTCGAACGCAAGCACGGGCTGGCCTGCGACAACCTCCTGGCCGCCGAACTGGTCACCTGGGACGGCCGGATCGTCCGCGCCACCCCGGACGAGAACCCGGGCCTGCTGTGGGCGCTGCGCGGTGGCGGCGGGGGTTTCGGCGTCGTCACCGCGCTGGAACTCGCGCTGCACCCGGTCGGCCCCGAGGTGTACGCCGGGGTGACGTTGTTCGACGCCGGCCGGGGGCGTGAGGTGCTGCGTGCCTTCCGCGACGTGATGCGGACAGCCCCGGACGCGCTGTCGCTGGCGTGCGCGTTCGTCACCGGAGCGGACGACACTCCGTTGCGGGGACGGCCCGCGGTGGCGATCGCCGGGATGTGGGCGGGCGCGGCCGAGGCGGGCGCACGGGCGCTCGGTCCAATCCGGACACTGGGTCCCGACGCCGACTTCTTCGGCCCCACTCCGTACGCGGATTTCCAGTGCTCGCTGGACGATCCGCCCGGCTACCGCAACTACTGGACCGCCGAGAACGTCACCGACCTGCCCGATCCGGCGATCGACGCGCTCGTGTGGCGCGCCGCCGAGCTGCCCGCCGGGCCGTCGCAGCTGTTCATCGTGGCGTGGGGCGGCGCGGTGGCGCGCACCGGGCCGGACCACTCGCCGCTGGCCGGGCGCGACGCGCGGTTCATCGTGCACCCGCTGCTGATGTGGGAGGACCCCGCCGACGACGACCGGTGCCGCGCGCTGGCCCACGCCTTCCGCGACGACCTGCGGCCCTGGTCGGCTGGCGCGACGTACCCGAACTTCCTCGGCGACGAGGGCGGCGCCCGGATGCGCCGCGCCTTCGGGTCGAGCGCCGCCCGGCTGGCCCGGGTCAAGGCCGCGTGGGACCCGCACGACGTCTTCCGCACGCACCAGCGCATCCCCGCGGGCGAGGTCCAGCCGTGACCGCGACCCTCACCCACGCGCAAGCGGACCGCGACTGGCGCGACGCCCGGTCGCTGCTGCGCGAATACCTGGACTGGATGGGCACGCACGTCGGTCTCGACCTGACCGCCGCGCAGCCGGCGGCCGTCGCCGAGTTCGACGACCTGCCCGGCTTCTACCGGCCGCCCGCCGGCGCGCTCGTGCTGGCGCGGCTCGATTCCCGGCCGGCCGGGATGGTCGCGGTCCACCGGCTCGCCGGCCGCACCGGCGAACTGAAGCGGATGTACGTGAACCCGCGGGTGCGCGGGCACGGCCTGGGCCGGGACCTGATCGCCGCGGCCGTCGCGGCCGCCACCGACCTCGGGTTCACCGCGCTGTGGCTGCAGACCAAACCGGACGCCATGCCAGGCGCGGAGTACCTGTACCGCTCGTACGGCTTCACCGAAATCGCGCCCTACGGCGGGCTCCACACCGAGGGCGTCACCACGCTCGCACTGCCCCTGTCACAACCGGAGAAAGGATCACGATGACCACCACCACCTTCGACGAGATCAAGGCCAGGCAGCACAAGACCTGGAGCAGCGGCGACTACGGGCGCGTCGCCTGGCTGACCGTCCCGCTCGCGGAGACCCTGTGCGCCGCGGCGGACCTGCGGCCCGGCGACAAGGTGCTCGACGTCGCCACCGGGACCGGGCACGTCGCGCTCGCCGCGGCCCGCCGGTTCTGCCGCGTCACCGGCATCGACTACGTGCCCGCGCTGCTCGACGTCGCCCGCAGGCGGGCCGAGGCGGAGGGGCTGGACGTGCGGTTCCGCGAGGCGGACGCCGAGAACCTGCCCTGCGCCGACGGCGAGTGGGACGTCGTGCTCTCCGCCATCGGCGTCATGTTCACCGCCGACCACCAGCGCGCCGCCGACGAACTGCTCCGCGTCTGCCGCCCCGGCGGCACGATCGCGATGGCCAGCTGGACGCCGGCCGGGTTCATCGGCAAGCTGCTCGCGACCGTCGGACGGCACGCGCCACCACCGGCGGGCGCCCTGCCGCCCACCCGCTGGGGCACCGAGGAGACCGTGCGGGAACTGTTCGGCGACCGGGTCACCGGCCTGACGTGCACCACCGCGACGGTGCGGGAGAAGTTCGCGAACCCGGCGCACTTCGCCGACTTCTTCCTCACCCACTACGGCCCGACGCACATGGCCGCGCAACGCCTGTCCCCGGACGGGCGGGAGGCCTTCCGCGCCGATCTCATCGCCCTCGCCGAGGAGAACAACCTCGCCGACGACGGCACGTTCGCCGCGGACTGGGAGTACCTGGTCGCGGTCGCGACGAAGACCGTCGGGTGAGCGATAGTGAGAACCACGCAAGGCAGGAAGGACACGGATGGACGGCCTGACCGGGGACGAGACGGCGATCGTCGCGGACCTCGCGCACGCGATCGACCTGGGCTTCACCGGGAAGCTGTGCATCCACCCCCGGCAGGTCGGCCCCGTGCACGAGGCCTGCACCCCCACCGCCGCCGAAGTCGAGTGGGCGGAGGGGGTGCTGGCCTCGGTGGGTGACGGCTCCGTGGGTGTCCACCAGGGTCAGATGGTGGACCGGCCGGTCATCCTGCGCGCGATCCTGGCCCGAACCGGCTACCTCACCCCAACTCCGCGAAGAACTCCCGCACATCCGCCACCAGCAACTCGGGCTCCTCCATCGACAGGAAATGCCCGCCCCGCGCGGTCTCGGTCCACCGCACCACGTTGTGGTCCCTCTCGGCCCACGGGCGGATCGTCTTGTCGTGCCGGGACACCAGCACCGCCGTCGGCACCGTGCCCCGCGCCACCGGCTCCCACTCTCCCGCGGTGATCTCCTCGTAGTAGACCTGCGCGGCCGGGCCGGCCGTGCCGGTGAGCCAGTACAGCGACACGTCGGCGAGGATGCGGTCCCGGTCGATGCTGTCCTCCGGCAGGCCCTCGGGCGGGTCGGTCAGCTCCTTGAACTTCTCCACGATCCACGCGAGCTGCCCCACGGGCGAGTCGTGCAGGCCGTAGGTCACCGTCTGCGGGCGCTTCGAGTTGCACTGCAAGTAGCCGTCGTTGAAGTCCTGCATCGCCGCCCATCGGGCCTGCTCGGCATCGGTCAGGCCGTCGAGCTCGCCCTCCTCGCCCGCCGGGAACGTCAGCAGCGCGTTGAGGTGGATCCCGGCGACGCGGTCCGGCGCCCGCCTGCCGATCGACGGCGCCACCCACGCCCCGAGGTCGTAACCCTGCACGCCGAACCGCCCGTACCCGAGGCGGGTCATCAGGTCCACGACCAGGGCGGCCATCTTCGACGGGCGCATGCCCGGCCCGTTCAACGGCGTGGAAAAGCCGTACCCGGGAAGCGACGGGACGACGAGGTGGAACTCCCGCGACAGGGGTTCGAGCACGTCGAGGAAGTCGGTCACGCCGCCCGGCCAGCCGTGCAGCAGCACCAGCGGCAGCGCGTCCGGATCGGCCGCCCGGACGTGCAGGAAGTGCAGGTTCTGCCCGTCGATCGTGGTGGTGAACTGGGGGTGGCTGTTGATCTCCGCTTCCTGCTTGCGCCAGTCGAAGGAGGTGCGCCAGTACCCGGCCAGCTCGCGCAGGTAGCCGACCGGCACGCCGCGGCTCCAGCCGACGCCGGGCAGCTCGTCCGGCCACCGGGTGGCGTCCAGCCTGGCGTGCAGGTCGTCCAGCTGGTCCTGCGGGATGTCGATGCGGAAGGGGTGGATCTCGGTCATGGCGGTGACGGTAGGAACGGCTTAGGCCGGATCCGGTCCTAACCGTCCGCCACACTGGCCGGGTGTTGAAGACTTCGGCGCGGCTGCTCGAGTTGCTGTCCCTGCTCCAGACCCGGCGCGACTGGGCGGGCGCGGAACTCGCCGCACGCCTCGGGGTCAGCACGCGCACCGTGCGCCGGGACGTGGACCGCTTGCGCGACCTCGGTTATCCGGTGCACGCGACGCGGGGCTCCGCCGGATACCGGCTCGGCGCGGGCGCCGCGCTGCCGCCGCTGCTCCTCGACGACGAGGAGGCCGTGGCGGTGGCGGTCAGCCTCGGCACGGCGGCCGGCGGCTCGGTCGCGGGCATCGGGGAAACCGCGGTGCGGGCGCTCGCGAAACTGGAGCAGGTGCTGCCGTCGCGGCTGCGGCACCGGGTGCGCACCTTGCAGCAGGCGACGGTGCGGGCCGGGCTCGCCCCCGGGCCGCAGGTGCCCGCCGCGACGCTGGTGGCGATCGCCGAGGCGTGCCGGCGTCACGAGCGGCTCCGGTTCGACTACGCCGACCACACCGGCGCCGCGTCCCGCCGCGAGGTCGAGCCGCACTCGCTGGTCAGCTGGGGACGGCGGTGGTACCTGATCGCCTGGGACGCGGCCCGCGGCGACTGGCGGACCTTCCGCGTGGACCGCCTGACGCCGAAGTCCCCCGGCGGCGCCCGGTTCACGCCGCGGGAGCCGCCGTGCGGGGACGTGGCCGTGTACCTGGAGCGGCAGTTGTCGTCGCGGATGTGGCCGTACCGAGCGACGGTCCTGCTGCACGAATCCGCGACCGCCGTGGCCGGCCGGGTCTGGCCGGGAACCGGCACGCTCGAACCGGTCGACGACACCAGCTGCGTGCTGCACGTCGGAGCGGACACCCTGCACGCGCTGGTGTGGATGATCACCTCCGTCGACGCGGCGTTCACGCTCGCCGACGGCCCGCCCGAACTCGCGGAAGCCCTGCGGCGGCAAGGCGAACGCTGCCTGCACGCGGTCACGGGCCGGAAGTGCAGTGCTGACCGCTCGACAGGGCTCACCGCCACGTGATCAGCGCGTCCAGCGCCTCCACCTCCGCGCCGCGGACCAGCAACGGGTTCACCTCCAGCGCGGCCAGGTCCGGGCCGAGGCGCTGGGCCAGCTCGCCGATGCCGGCGATCACCTCCGCGAGGCGGCCGAGGTCGGCCGGTTCCGTGCCGCGTGCGCCGGTCAGGAGACGGTAGCCGCGCAGGTCCGCCAGAGCTTCCCGCACGTCGTCGGAAGTCACCGGCAACAGCCGGAGGGCGCTGTCCCCCAGCACTTCCACCCACACGCCGCCGAGGGCGATCGCCATCGTCAGCCCCCACGACGGGTCTCGCACGACGCCGACCAGCAGCTCCACCCCACCGCGCCGCTGCGGCTGCACCACCGCGTCACCGGACAGGCCCCGCGCCGCCAGCGCCGCGGTCACCTCCCGGTACGCCGACCGGACCTCCTCCGGACCACCCAGTCCCAGACGCACGCCGCCGATGTCGCTCTTGTGCCCCAGGCCCTCGGCCGCGGCCTTGAGCACCACCGGGTAGCCGAACCGCCCGGCCGCCGCGGCCGCCTCCTCCGCCCCGGACACCCGCTGCGACGGCACGACCGGCACCCCGGACGACGCGAGCACCGCCGACGCCCGGTGCTCCGCCCACACCTCACCCGCGCCCGCCGTCGCCGGCAGCGCGGGCGGCGGCGCACCCGGCTCGGCGCCGGCCGCCTCGACGCCCGCCGACCACCGCACGACGTGGCCGATCGCCGTCATGCCGTGCTCGATCCCGCCCGCCACGTAGGGGAAACCGGTCTGCGCCTGCACGTACCGGCCGAACTCGGTGACGTCGGTGAGCACGTTGCTGACCACGACCACCGGCACCCGCGCCGACCGGATCCGCTCCGCGGTCGCGCCCGCGATCTGCAGCGTCACCGACGGATCGGCCGGCTGCACCCGCGGCAGGTCGTTGAGCAGCACCACCGCGTCGATCCCCGGGTCGGCGGCCACCACCTCCAGGGCCCGCCCCAGCAGGGTCCGGTCCACCACCACGTACCCGGTGACGTCCAGCGGGTTCTGCACGGTCGCGAAGTCCGGCACGATCGCCGCCAGCCGCTGCACCGTCTCCGGCGCGAACGCGGGCAGCTCCAGCCCCTCCTGCTCGGCCCGGTCCGCGATGATCTCCGACGCGCCACCCGAGGGCGTCACCACCCCGAGCCGCGGCCCGCCGACCCGGCCCACCGACGCCAGCAGCCCGGCCGTGATGATCAGGTCCTCCAGCGAGTGCACCCGCACCACGCCGAGGCGGCGGAACGCCGCGTCGATCACCCGGTCGTCGCCCACCAGCGCGCCGGTGTGCGCCTGCGCGGTGTGCGAGGCCAGCGCACTGACCCCGATCTTCAACGCGACCACCGGTTTGCCCGCCCGCGCGGCGCGGCGGCACACCCGGGCGAACTCCTCCGGATGGCGCACCGACTCCAGGAACAACGCGATCACCGACGTGTCCGGATCGTCCACCAGGTAGGACATCACGTCGGTCACCGAGACCATCGCCTCGTTGCCCATCGACGTCAGCAGGCTCAGCCCGACGTTGCGCGCCTGCGCGAACGACAGCACCGAACTGGCCAGCGCCCCGCTCTGCAGCACCACCCCGACCGGGCCGGCCAGCAGTGGCGCAGGGATCGGCAGCCCGTAGGGCGTGGTCCGGCCGGCGGCGTTGATGTAGCCGTTGCCGTTCGGGCCGAGCACCGTCAGCCCGTGCTCGCGGGCGAACGCCACGATCTCGTCCTCGAGCCGCTTGCCCTCGGGCCCGGTCTCGCCGAACCCCGCCGTGAGCACGACGTAGTTGCGGATCCCCAGCCCGGCGCCCTCGCGCAGCACCGGCAGCACCGCCGTCGTGGGCACCATGACGTACACGAGGTCGACCGGCTCGCCGATCTCGGACAGGCTGCGGTACGCCGCCTCCCCGTGCACCACCTCGGTGCGCGGGTTGACCAGGTACACCTTGCCCGCGAACAGGTGGTTGCGCAGGTTGTCGAAAGTGGACAGCGACCACCCGGACTTGTCCGTGGCGCCGACCAGCGCGATCGACTCGGGGCGGAACAGCTCGCGCAGCGATCCCGTCATGCGGTCACTCCCCGATCCCGCCGAGCCGCACGTGCCCCTTGAGCAGGTTGCGCGCGATGGTCCGGCGCTGGATCTCGTCCGTGCCCTCGAAGATGCGCAGCAACCGCAGCTCCCGATACCACCGTTCGATGGGCAGTTCCTTCGTGTACCCCATGCCGCCGTGGATCTGCAGCACCCGGTCGACTACCTGGTTGGCCATCAGCGCGCCGTTGAGCTTCGCGATCGACGACGCGTGCCGGGCGTCCAGGCCGTTCTCCACCCGCCACGCCGCGTACAGCGTGAGCCACTTCGTCGCCTCGATCTCCACCTGGGAGTCCGCGATCTGCCACTGGATCGCCTGGTACTCCGCGATCGGGTGGCCCATCGAGTGCCGGATGTTCGCGTGGTCGATCGCCATCTTCAGCATCCGCTCCGCCGCCCCGATCGCGCGCGCCGGGATCAGGTAGCGGCCCTGCCCGATCCAGCGCATCGCCAGGTCGAAGCCGTGACCGACCTCGCCGAGGACGTTCTCGGCTGGCACCCGGACGTTGTCGAACACCAGCGAGGCCGGGCCCCACTGCCCCATGGTGGGGATCGGCTCGGACTTCCAGCCCATGTCGCGGTCGGCGAGGAAGCAGGTGACGCCCCCGTTCGCGCCCTTGTCCGGGTCGGTCACCGCGAACACCATGACGAAGTCGGCCTCGTTGCCGCCGGTGATGAACACCTTCTCGCCGTTGATCACCCAGTCGCCGCCGTCGCGCACGGCGCGGGTGCGGATGTTGCGCGCGTCCGACCCGGCGCCGGGCTCGGTGATGGCGAAGCAGGACCGGCGCTCACCCTCGATGGTCGGGATCAGGTAGCGCTGCTTCTGCTCCTCGTTGGCGAAGTAGAGGATGTTGTCGGCGGTGCCGCCGAAGCTGAACGGCACGAACGTGCGGCCGGTCTCCATGGCGACGATCGCGGCCATCACCGCGCCCAGGTTCATCCCGCCGTACTCCTCGGGCGTGTTGACACCCCAGAAGCCGGCTTCGCGCGCCTTCGCGCGCAGCTCCTTGATGACGTCGGGGTCGAGACCGGGCCGCCCGGCGCGCTCGTTGCGCAGCACTTCCGGTTCCAGCGGGACCACCTCGCGCGTGACGAACGCGCGCACGGTGTCCCGGATCTGCCGTTCTTCGGTGGAGAGCGAGAAGTCGACCATGGGCGAGGTCCTCTCGGGAATTTCTAGAACCGAACTCTAGGAATCAACTCAGATTGGAGTCCGCGCGCCGCCGTGTCAAGAGCACGGCGGGAACCTGTCCTATCATCGGAGCGGACAGCGAGGAGGCCCGAATGCCACGCAAGTCGAGCGGCAACGCCTGGCAGTGGAGCCGGACCGCGGAAACGCGCCGGGTGATGCTCACTGCCGCCCGCGAGGTGTTCTGCGAGCAGGGCTTCGCCGACGCCAGCATCGCCGAGGTGGTGCGCCGGGCCGAGTCCAGCGTCGGCAGCCTCTACCACCACTTCGGCGGCAAGACCGAGCTGTTCCTGGCGCTGTGGGAGGACCACCAGTCGGCCCACGAGCACGCGGCGTCGGCCGCGGTGGCCAAGGCGCGGGCAGGCGGCGAGGAGGACCCGCTGGAGCTGTTCATCGTGGGCGCGCGGGCGTTCTTCGAGGGCTCGTGGCAGCGGCGGGACCTGGTGCGGATGTTCATGGACGGCGACGGCCCGCCCGGGTTCGAGCTGGTCCGCCGCACGCGCGGCCGGGAGTGGGTGCGGCAGAACGCGGTCCTGCTCGGCAAGGGCACGAGCTCGGTCGACCGGCTGACCGTCGCGGTGCTGACCAGCCTCATCGGCGAGGCGGCCCGCGAGATCGCGACGTCGTCCACCCGGCGTGAGGCCAACCGGATCGCCGACGCGGCGATCGTGCTCATCCGGCGGCTCAACCCGCTCGACGTCTGAGGTCCAAACCGGACACCCCGGACGCAATCCCCTTCCGGACAACCCGTTTGCGGGAGTGCCTGTCCGCGTGGGCTGCATAGGATCGAATGAGATTCTAGGATTACCTCGGGAGGGCGCACGCATGTCCGAGCCGGCCGATCGGGAGCAGCTCCGCTACGCGTGGCGGGCGTTGTCGGTGGTGAGCATGGCGAGCATCCTGACGGCGCTGGGCAGCAGCTCGCTCAACGTGGCGCTGCCCGAGGTGGTCCGGCACTTCTCCGCGGGCACCGCGGCGGCGAGCTGGATGCTGTTGTCGTTCATGCTCGCCAACACCGTGCTGATGGTGGTGTTCGGGCGGCTGGCGGACCTGTTCGGGCGGCGCGCGCTGTACCTGTGCGGGCTGGCCACCTACACCGGCGCGAGCCTGCTGCTGGGCTTCTCCCCCGGCGCGTGGTGGCTGGTCGGGCTGCGGGTCGTGCAGGCGGCCGGTGGCGCGATGCTGCTGACCAACAGCGCCGCGATCCTGACCGACGCCTTTCCCCGCGGTCACCTCGGCCGCGGCATGGGTGTCTACATCGCGTCGTTCTCCGTGGCGCAGCTGATCGGGCCCACGCTGGGCGGGTTCCTGACCCACCGGTTCGGCTGGCAGTGGGTGTTCTGGTTCAACGTGCCGCTGGGCCTGGTGTGCCTGGCGTGGGGCGCGGTCACCTTGCGCCGCACGAGCGGCGCCGGCCAGGACCGCGGCATCGACGTGCCCGGGAACCTGCTGGTGCTGGTGTCCCTGGGCGGGCTGCTGTTCGGGCTGTCCCAGGCCGGGGACCGCGGCTGGACGGATCCGGTGGTGCTGACCGGGTTGGCGGTGTTCGCCGCGCTGGTGCCGGTGTTCGCGGTGGTCGAGCGGCGCAGCCCGCACCCGGTGGTGGACGTGCGGTTGTTCACCGACCGGGTGTTCACCTTCGGGCTGCTGGCGTCGTTCCTCAACACGGTGGCGCGGATGGCCGTGGTGCTGCTGGTGGCGTTGTTCTACCAGGCGGTGCACGGCGAGGACCCGGTGTCGGCCGGGCTGAAGGTGCTGCCGCTGTCGGTCGCGGCGATGATCGCCTCGGCGTGCGCCGGCCCGTTGCACGCGCGGATGTCCGCACGGGCGGTCGCCGCGCTGGGCACGGTCGTCGGGACGGCCGGGCTGGCGGTGCTGCTGGTGTTCCTCTCCGCGGACGGCGCCTACCTCCCGGTGTGCGCCGCACTGGTCCTGCTGGGCGCCGGATCGGGGATGTTCATGCCCGCCAACACCACGGCGCTGCTCGACGAGCTGCCCCCGGACCGCGTCGGCATCGTCAACGCCATGCGGCTGATGGTGCAGAACACCGGGGTGGTGATGAGCACCGCGCTGGCGCTGTCCCTGGTGACGAGCCCGCTCCCGGCGGCGGTGCGGCCGTCGGTGTTCGCGGGCACCCTGTCCCACGCGCACCCCTCAGAGATCGGCCGCCTGGTCGCGGGCTACCGCCTCGCGCTCGGCGTGATGACGGCGATCTCCCTGATGGCGGTCCTGGTGTCGCTGACCGGCCGGACCACGGCGAACCGGCTCGCCGCCGACCGGACCACGGTGGGCTGACCGGGCGGGCAGCCGGGAATCCCGGTGCCCGCCGGTCCGCCACCGTCAGGCGCAGCTCTCCGGCGTGGTGCGCAGCACCGGATCGTCCTGCGGCACCGAGGTGATGGTGTAGGTGGTCACCTCGCGGGCGATCCCGTCGCTGATCTCGTAGAGCACCCGCAGCCCGCTGTAGGTCAGGGCCGGGGTGCCCTCGTCCATGCGCGCTCGCAGGGTGATGAGATCCCGGCCCCCGAAGGAGTTGCCTGCGCATTCGTAGCCCAGCCGGGTCGTGACTCCGCCGCCCTCGTACAGGTACAGCTTCTCACCGTCCGATGTGGACAGCGTGCGGGGGCCGGTGCCGTCGTAGTCCCACACGCCGTACCAGAGCGTGTTGGCGCCGACGACCTCGGTCACCACCACCTCCTGCCTGCCGTCGCCGTCGACGTCGGTGACGCGCATCGGCGCGGGTTGCCCGGTCAGGTCGGCCCCCGTCGTCACGCCCCGCACGGTGAACTCCAGCCGCTGCGCGTCGACGCCCGTCGTGCGGAGCGTCGCCAGGTCCGGTGTCCCGTCGCCGTCGAGGTCCACGGCGGCCCGTTGCGGTGCCGGCGCGGCGGACGCCACCCCGGGCACGAGCGCCACCGAGGCCAGCAACGCCGCCGCCGCGGCGGTCCAGGACAGAGTTCTCATGATCGCGAACCTCCCGTCGTCCGGCCGGGACTGCTGTCCCGGCGTCCGGACCGGCCCGCCGCCGGGAACGACTGGCGAAGCGCGGTCCTCCCGGGGTTCACGCTGCCCGGGAGGATCGCGTGCATCGGCAGTGGCATGTGCGACAGCGAGGCAACCTCCTGCCCCGCTGTCGCGTGTACAAAGCCGTCAGTTCGCCGTGCGTTCCAGCGACGAAGTGGTCTCCGGGGTGCGGCCGCGGTGTGCGCGCCACGGGCCGTGGAAGGCGAAGACCGCCGGGATGAACAGCACCAGGCACAACGCCGCGATGGCCAGCCAAGTGCGCCACCCGGCGGCCTCCACCAGGTGCGGGATCACGAACAGCACGACCACCGCCATGATCTTCGACAGCGCCCCGAAGATGCCCCACGCGCTGCCCTGCAACCGCGGGTCCACGTCTTCGGCGTCCTCCGAGTAGTTCGCCATCCACGGGCCGTAGGCCACGCCCAGCGCGCCACCCAGCAGGGCGCCGGTGATCATCAGGTGCAGGTGCGACACCCCCGGATCGCCCATGAGCAGGATCAGGTACCCGGTCACCAGCACGGCCGCCACGGACCCGGCCACGCAGATCGGCTTGCGCAGCTGCAACCGGTCCGACACCCGGCCGATCACCACGAGCGTGAGCAGGTTCAGCACCCAGAACGCCGACATGATGCCCGACGCCGTCGACGCGTTCAGCTCGAACGCCGCCGCGAGCATCGTCTGCCCGAACAGCGACAGCGTCATGTAGATGACCAGCCACAGCGAGATCCCGACGACGTGGGCCCAGATGTTGCGGTGCCGGAACAGCTCCCGCGCCCGCGCCGGCCCGTCCCGGCCGACCCGCACCGCCTGCTGCTCGGTCTGCTGGATGCGCGCCCGCAGCTCCGGCGACAGGTCCGCGATGTTGAACATGATCACCACCGAGACCACCAGCGAGAACGCGCCCATGATCACGAACTGCGAGCGCCAGTTGTCGTCGAACACCGGCAACGTGGCGCTGGCGACCGCGGCGGCGAGGAAGTTCGCGCCGACCGGTCCCCACGTCCAGAACCCGAACGCCTGAGCGCGCCCCATCCGCGGCGAGAAGTCCCGCACCAGGGGCGCGGTGCCCGCCATCGCCATGCCGTCCACAACAGACAGCACGACCCGCACCAGCAGCAGCTGCGTCGGCGAATGCACGGTCACCATGAGGAAGCAGCACACCGCCGTGGCGAACATCAACGGCACCAGCAGCCGCACCCGTCCGACGTGGTCGGTCAGCCTGCCGCCGATCGCCGAGGCGATCGCGCCGGCCAGCACACCGGCCGCCGACACCAGCCCGTAGGTGGCCAGCGACATGTGCAGATCCTTGAGCAGCAACGGGACCACCGGGGCGATCTGCGCCTCGTACGACCCGATCAGGATCGCGAGCACCGCCATCGTGAGGATCCGCATCCGGCGCGCGCCGGTCGGGTACTCGGTCAGCTCGCGTATCGGCAACAACCTCACTGGGGATCGCCCCTTCCCTGGGTGGACAAACGCGTGCGGCATCACCGGCGCGGGTGCCGCGCCGGGTACGTGTGATCGGGAGTCAGCCGAGCCGGATCGTGGCGGTGCCGCGGTCGATCACCACGGTCCCGTCCTCCTTGGTGGTGCGGAACGCGACCCGCTCGCCGTCGGTCCACATCGAGACCGTCAGCGCCTCGCCGGGGAACACCGGCGCGCTGAACCGCCCCGACATCCCGGCGAAGCGCGCCGGGTCGGACCCGGCGAGCGTGTGCAGCAGTGCCCGGCCGGTGACGCCGTAGGTGCACAGGCCGTGCAGGATCGGGCGCGGGAACCCGGCCCTGGCGGCGAACGCGGGGTCGGAGTGCAGCGGGTTGCGGTCCCCGGACAGGCGGTACAGCAGCGCCTGGTCCGGCCGGGTCCGGTAGGTCACGCGGTGGTCCGGCGGCCGCGCCGGTTCCTTCCACTCGGTGACCGGGCCGCGTGAGCCGCCGAATCCACCCTCGCCGCGGATGAAGACCGAACTCCGCGTGGTCACCAGTGTTCCCGCGGCGTCGGCCGCGCGCGCTTCGCTGACGACGAGCGCCCCGGATCCCTTGTCGTGGATGCCGGTCACGGTGGTGCTCACCCGGACGGTGCCGGACGGCGGCAGCGGCCGGTGCAGTTCCACGGCCTGCTCGGCGTGCACCAGCATCGCCCGGTCGAAGTCGCCGAGGTCGCGGCGCCCCGGCGCCTGCGCGACCAGGACCCCGAACGTGGGCAGCACGCGCTGTTCGACACCGGCCGAGTTCTCCGTCGTGAACTCGAGCTCGCCGGCCGGATCGTCCTGGCCCGCGCCGACGCCGAGTGCGTAGAGCAGCGCGTCCGTGCTGGTCCAGCTCTTCTCGGCCGGTTCGGACGCCAGCCCGATCACGTCGTGGTTGAGGGGCACGTGCCTTCCTCCTCGCTGCGGCGCCGTTGCCGCTTCGGTGGACCAGACACGAATATTAGAATTCGATTCGTCTATTAACGGACATCCCGGCGACCACTGTCAAGACTCTTGACAGGCGTTCCCGCCGAGCCGACAGTAATTCCAGAACCAAGTTCTAAAACCTGCGGCGGGAAGGCGGAAACGCATGGGACGCCTGGACGGACGGGTCGCGATCGTGACCGGAGCGGGCAGGGGGATCGGGGCGTCGGTGGCGCGGTTGCTCGCCGCCGAGGGCGCCCAGGTCGTGGTCAACGACCTCGGGACGGAACTGGACGGTTCGGGCACCGACACCGGGCCCGCCGCCACCGTCGCCGGGGAGATCACCGCGGCGGGCGGGAAGGCGGTCGCCGACACCTCCGACGTCTCCGACCACACCGCGGCGGAAAAGCTGGTCGGCACCGCGCTCGCCGAGTTCGGACGGCTGGACGTGCTGGTCAACGTCGCCGGCATCCTGCGGGACCGGATGATCTTCAACATGAGCGAGCGCGAGTGGGACGACGTCATCCGCGTCCACCTCAAGGGCACGTTCAACACCACCAGATTCGCCTCGGCGCACTGGCGCTCGGCGGGCGAGGCCGGCGCGCAGAACCGGATCATCAACTTCACCTCGGTCTCCGGCCTGCACGGCGCGCCCGGCCAGCCGAACTACGCCGCCGCGAAGATGGGCATCGTCGGGCTGACCTACTCCAGCGCCCGGGCGCTCGCACGCTACGGCGTCACCGTCAACGCCGTCTCCCCCGGCGCCGCCACCCGGATGACCGACTCGATCCCGGACGACCGGCGCCGCTCCCCCGCCTCCGGCGAGCACTCGCCGGACAACGTCGCCCCGCTCGTGGGGTACCTGGCGGGCACCGGGTCCGGGTGGATCACCGGCCGGATCCTGCACGCCGCCGGCTACCAGGTCGCGCTCTACAACAACCCCGAACCGGTCAGCCGGATCTTCGGCACCGGCCCGTGGGACGCCGACACCCTGGCCGCGCGGATCGAGCAGGCCTTCGGCCCGCTGCTCGGCCGCTGACCCGCCCCAAGGAGCGACATGAAACCGGTCCCGGTGCCCACCCCCGAAACGCGGCCGTTCTTCGACGCCGCCGCGCGCGGCGAGCTGCGAATCCAACGCTGCCTCGACTGCGGGCGGCCGTTCTTCTACCCACGCCCGTGCTGCCCGTTCTGCGCTTCCGGCGCGCTGGAGTGGTTCACCACCAGCGGGCGCGCGACGCTCTACTCCTACACGATCACCCACCGCCCCGCCCCCGGCTTCGAGGACGAGGCGCCCTATGCGATCGCGGTGGTGCAGCTGGCCGAGGGGCCGCGGATGATGACCAACATCGTGGGTGTGGCGAACACGCCCGGCAACCTGGTGCTCGACATGGACCTGCGGGTGGTGTTCGAACAGCGCGGCGACGTCACCATCCCCCAGTTCACCCCGGTGGAGGTGGCGTGATGTCCGACGTGGTGATCGCGGGCGCGGCCGAGACCGACGAGATCGGGGTGCTGCCCGGGCATTCCACGCTGCGCCTGCACACCGAAGGCGCGCGCAACGCCGTCGCCGACGCGGGCCTGCGCATGTCCGACATCGACGGCATCGCGAGCGTGTCCTCGCCCGGGCCGGTGGTGGTGGCGCACGCGCTGGGCATCCAGCCGAGGTGGATCGACGGCACCGGCGTCGGTGGCACGTCGTTCCTGCTGCACGTGCGGCACGCGGTCGAAGCGATCCGCGCCGGGCACGCGACGACGGTGCTGATCACGCACGGCGAGTCCGGCCGGTTCCGGGTCGGCGCGGCACGCGGCGCGTTCCCGGCGTCCGGCCCGAACGCCCAGTTCGAAGCGCCGTACGGGGTGACCGGGCCGCCGAGCATGTTCACCATCCCGCTGCTGCGGTACATGAAGGAGTTCGGGCTGACCGCCGAGCAACTGGCGTCGGTGGCGGTCGTGCAGCGCATGTGGGCCGCGCGCAACCCGCGGGCCCGCCACCGGGACCCGATCACGGTCGAGGACGTGCTGGCGTCCCGGATGATCTCCTACCCCCTGCACCTGCTGGAGTGCTGCCTGGTCACCGACGGCGGCGGGGCGCTGGTGATCACCTCCGCGGAGCGGGCCCGCGACCTGCCCCAGCCGCCGGTGCACATCCTCGGCACGGGCGAGACGTTCGAGTCGCCGCTCATCTCGCAGATGGCGGACTTCACCACCTCCGCCGCGTTCCGCCGCTCGGCCGCCGACGCGTTCGCCGAGGCCGGCATCACCCACGCCGACGTCGACCACTTGATGATCTACGACGCGTTCGCGCACGTCCCGGTCTACGGCCTGGAGGACATGGGCTTCGTCGGCCGCGGCGAGGCCGGCGCCTTCATCGCGGAGGGCCACACGGCCCCCGGCGGCGACCTCCCCCTCAACACCAACGGCGGCGGCCTGTCCTACACCCACACGGGCATGTACGGGATGTTCCTGGTGCAGGAATCGGTCCGGCAGCTGCGCGGCCAGGCCGCCGCCCAGGTGCCCGGCGTGGAGATCAGCGTGGCGCAGGGAAACGGCGGCATGTTCATGGCCGCGGGCACGCTCGTGCTGAGCAACCACACCTAGGGGCGTGTCTGACAGTGTCTTTGTCCAGGTGATGACGTCGTGGATGAGGATGGCGGCGCGGTAGAGGGTGGCGAGTTCGTCGTGGCGGGTGGCGATGCCGCGCCATTGTTCGAGCTGGTTCCGGCTGCGTTCGATGACGTTGCGTCCGCAGAAGTCCTGAGCGCTTGGTGGTCCAGCCGCCGCGCGAGGCGGCCGATGGCGCGGTCAGCCGGCTCGATTCGGGGTTTCGTGTGGTTCGAACCAGCCCCTGTGTGGTGGGTGATGGTCGTGGCGTGCTGATGGGCCGGCGCATCCGAAACGGACGCCTGGCCTCCCCGTCCGCACCGGCAACACGTTCTCGCTCAACGCCCACTGCTCATCCGAAAGCGCCTCGAGCCGCGACACGACCAGCGGCATTCCGACCACCAAAGCACCGACCGCGATCTCTGTCAGACACGGCCCAGGGCCGGCGAAGGGCCGAACCGGTGGGCGGCGGTGCTCACCGGTTTCAGTGGGGCTTCGTCAGGTCGCCGGGGGTGAAGGTCTTCACCGTGCGGCTCACGGCGGCGTCGAGGGACTCCTTGCTCGCCCGGGGGTAGTCCCAGCGCAGGGTCGCCCTCGAGCCGGGGCCCACGAAACCGCGTTCGTAGAAGATGTGGCCGTCGCCGGCGTAGCCGGAGAGCGTGTAGAGCTCGCCCTCGACTCGTTGCACCGTCACGCGGCCGCCCTCGGACTCCGCGGTCCGCACCGCCTCGGCCAGGGCGTCCGCTGTGGACAGTCCGGTGGTGTTGTTGGCTCCCCAGACCCGCATCGTCGCGCCGCCGCGCGTGAACTCGACGCCGTCACCCGAGGCGCGCTGCTGGTAGCCCTCCGGAATCCGCACGCTGAAGCCGAACCGGGCGTCCCGGTAGACGTCCGGGGCCGGCGCCGCGGAGGTGGACGACGCGCCCGGCGCGGTCCGGTCCAGCATCGCCAGCAGCTCCGGCCGCAGCAGGTCACCGGCCTCCCCGTAGGGCACGGTGATCGTCTCCATCCCGCTGGCGGTCGCGCAGCCCAGGTCCTCGTACTGGACCAGGAAATCGACCCCGGTGTCGGTGAAGGACACGTCGGCGGCCGGCACGTGGTCGCCGCCCGCCGGGGATTCCGCCAGGTCGATCGACGCGAGCGGGCCCTCGCCGTCGATGCCGGTCAGGTGGCAGAAACCCCGGTCCGAGTGCGCGACCAGTGCTTCGGTCAGCGCGGCCATGCCATCGGCCGTGAGGATGTCGGCGCGGAAGACGTCCCTCGGGCCCAGCACCTGCCCGGTCGTCAGGTTCACGGTGACGCTCTCCGGGAACCGCCAGCTCGAATGGGAAAAGTACTCCGACTCCAGGTCGTGGTCGTAGCGCACCGACAGCAACGCCTGCGTCCGCATGGTGATCGCGGCGACGGTGCGCATCCCGATGGTTTCGCCGCGGCGCCGCACCTCGGCCAGGGTGTCCGGATCGGCCAGCGTCCGCCGCATCGACTCCAGCCGCTCGTCCACCGGCGCCTTCAACGCCGCGTTCAGGCGCTGCTCGGCGCCGGAGTCCGCGTGCCCGGACACCACCGGGTACTGCAGGTCGTAGGTGACCGGCAACGCCGGATCGCTGCCCGTCGTGCTCGTCAGCTCGACACTCAGCACCGCCTGCCGCGGCGGCTCGTCGTCGAACTGCTGGTACACCAGGAGACCGCCGACCGCCAGCAACGCGGTCACCAGCACACCCACCACGGCCTTGCCGATCGTCGCGGCCGCGATCCCCGCCCCGGCGGGCGCACTGGCGACCGCGGCCGGTGCCGCGGCCGACCCGGCGGTGACCAGCAACGCCAACGGGGTCAACGCCGTCAGGGCCGCGATCGGCGCCGCGAGCCGCTTCCAGCCGCGCTCCTCCCAGTCCGGGCCGTAGGCGGCCCGCGCGGTGGCTTCGAGCTCGGCGACGAACGCGTCCGCGGTCACCGGACGGTGCCCGGGGTCCTTGGCCATGCCGCGCGCGATGAGCGCCCGCAGCGGCTCGGGCACGGTGGCGAGGGGCACCGGCGCGGACTGGTGCAGGGCCCGCAACCGCTCCGACGTGTCGGCCTCGAACGGCTTGTGCCCGGTGATGCACTGGAAGAACACGCAGGTGGCGGCGTAGACGTCGGTGGCGGGCATCCCCGGCAGGCCCGCCCACTGCTCCGGCGCCATGTAGGAGGGCGACCCGGCGGCGAGCCCGGCCTGCCCGTCCAGCGTGGCCAGGCCGAAGTCGACGAGCTTGGACTCCCCGGCCTGCGACACCAGCACGTTGCCCGGCTTGTAGTCGCGGTGCACGACGCCGACGGCGTGCGCGGCCGCGAGCCCGAGCAGCGAGCCCTTCAGGATCGCCAGCGCCGACTCCGGCGCCAGGAGCTTCTCGGCGTTGAGCAGCACCCGCAGCGACACCCCGGGCACTGCCTCCATGACCAGCGCCGCGCCCTCGGGGCGTTCGACGAACTCGTGCAGCCGCGCCACGTGCGGGCTGCGCACACCGTGCAACAGGTGGGCCTCACGGCGGAACCCGTCGAGGATCCCCGGGTCGCTCAGGAATTCGGAGTGCAGGTACTTGATCGCGACGAGCTGCCCGGAGGCCTCGTGCTTGGCCAGGACGACCTGGCCGAAACCGCCGGCGCCGAGCACCTCCACCTCGCTGTAGCCGGGCACCCGCCACCGCTGGTCCATGATCCGGTATCAGAGCACGAACGGCCCGGTCGCGCCACCGAAACCGCGGTATTCGCGATGGTGACCGCCACCATGATCGTCCTCGCGATTGTGTTGCCCGGCAACGCGGTCAGCGCGATGACCGGTTCTTACCATCAGCGGCACCGGTTCCGGCCTCGACGTGGAGGTGTCCCGATGTTCCGACGTGCCGTCCTGCTCGCGATCGTACTGGCCCTGATGGGCTTCTCCCCACCGGCGCAGGCCGCGAGCCTGCAGGAGGTGACCGGCTTCGGCTCCAACCCGGGCAACCTGCGCATGTTCCGCTACGCCCCGGACGGCCTGCCCGCCGGCCGCCCGGTCGTGGTGGCGCTGCACGGCTGCACCCAGAACGCCACCGGCTACGCCTCCGGCACCGGCTGGATGAAGCTGGCCGACCAGTGGCGCGTCGCGGTGGTGTTCCCGCAGCAGAGCTCCGCCAACAACGCCAACAGCTGCTTCAACTGGTTCGAGCCCGCCGACACCCGCCGCGGCTCGGGTGAGGCGCTGTCGGTCAAGCAGATGGTCGACCGCACCAAAGCCGATCTCGGCTCGTCGTCGGCGTACGTCACCGGGCTGTCCGCGGGTGGCGCGATGAGCGCGGTCATGCTCGCCGCCTACCCGGACGTGTTCGCAGGCGGCGGGATCGTCGCCGGGCTGCCCTACGGCTGCGCGACCACCACCGTCACCGCCTTCAGCTGCATGAACCCGGGCACCGACCTGACCCCCGCCCAGTGGGGCGACAAGGTGCGCGCCGCCGCCGACCACACCGGCGCCCACCCGCTGGTGTCGATCTGGCACGGCACCGCGGACACGACCGTCGCCCCGCGCAACGCCACCGAGCTGGTCGAGCAGTGGACCAACGTGGCGGGCACCGACCAGACGCCGGACGTGACCGACACCGTCGCCGGCCAGCGGCACCGGGTCTACGGCGGCAAGGTCGAGTACTACGAGATCAGCGGAATGGGGCACGGCCAGCCCGTCGACCCGGGCACCGGGACCACGCAGTGCGGCGCCGCCGGCGCGTACCTGCTCGACGTGAACATCTGCGCGGCCTACTACATGGGCCGCTTCTGGGGCATCGCCGACGACAGCTCCGGCCCGGGCACGCCGACGTACAGCGACACCGCCGTGGGCACCGCCACCGACCACTACGTGGCCGGGCGGGTGGACGTCACCGAGTACAACGCGCTCGGCGCGCGCTACGGCTACACCGCGCCCATCACGCTGTACCTGTGCGGCGCGAACTGGACCGACAAGCCGGATTGCGCGCCGATCTGAGGCCCGTGCCGTACCTTTTCGGTATGAGCACCGCGGACGAGCGCAGGGCGGACGGTGAGGGCGGTCAGCGTCCGCTGCTCGTGCTGGGCAAGATCGTCGACATCCTGGACGCATTCACGCTGCACCAGCCGTCGCTCACGCTGCGGGAGCTGCAGCACAAGACGGGGCTGCCGCAGTCGACGGTCCAGCGGCTGGTGACGAACCTGGTGGCGCACGGTTTCCTCGACCGCGCCGGGGACGGGTTCCGGCTCGGGGTGCGGATGGCGTACTGGGGCGCGGCGGCGGGCAAGGACCTCGACGTGCTGTCGGTGGTGAACCCGGTGCTGAAGGACCTGCGGGACGCCACCGGTGAGACGGCGTGCTTCTTCCGTGCCGAGGGGCGCCACCGGGTGTGCATCGCGGTCGCCGAGACGCGGCACGCGCTGCGGCGGGAGATGTCGGTCGGCAAGATCGCGCCGATCACGGTCGGCTCGTCCGGGCGCGTGCTGCTCGCCTGGTCGCCCGGCCTGGCCGACGAGGTGCTGCGGGAGGACCTGCCGCAGCTGACCGAGAGCACGGTGACCGACCGGGACGAGCTGCGGCGCCTGATCAAGCAGACCGCGGCCGACGGGTACGCCATCACGGTCGGCGAGCGCGTCGACGGCGCCTCGGGCCTGGCGGCCCCGGTGTTCGACTCGGCGGCGGACCTGGTGGGCGCGGTGATGGTGAGCGGCCCGACCATGCGCATGCCGTACGAGAAGTGCCTCGAGTGGGTCGACGTGCTGGTCGAGCACGCCGAACGGATCACGCGCGCCCTGGGCGGCCGCTACCCGGCCTGAGCCGCCCGGCGATCACCCGCCCCGCGGCGCGCATCTTCTCCGGGGTGCTCGCCACCAGCACGCCGGTGAACTCGTCGCGGATCGTTTCGGCGCCGGGGCCCAGGGAGCCGACCACCGCGAAGCGGTTCACGCCGGGGCTGCGGGCGAGCACCGCGGACACGATCTTGCCCTGCGTGCTCTGCCCGTCCAGCCGCCCCTCCCCCACCACGACCGCCTGCGCGGACGCCACCTGCGCGTCGAAGTTCAGCGCGTCGAGCACGTATCCGGCGCCCGGCACGAGTGACGCGCCGAACGCCCACATCGCGCCCGCGAAACCACCGGCGGCGCCCGTTCCCGGCACGTCCCACGGGTCCCGCGGCAGGGCCGACGCCACCGCGCGCAACCGGGACGTCAGCACCTCGACCTGCGCGGGGTCCGCGCCCTTCTGCGGGCCGAACACCCGCGCGGCGTCGCGGTAGGGCGTCGTCACGTCGGTCAGCACCGTGACCGGCACCGGAAGCCCGCCGGCCGCGCGAAGGGCCCGCAGCGCGCCCGCGCCGCCGTCGCTGGTGGCCGACCCGCCCGCCGCGACGACGACCTCCCGCGCACCGGCGCGCGCCGCGGCGACCATCAGCATCCCGACGCCGTAGGTCGACGCGGTGACGGGGTCCCGCACCCCGTCGTGCGGGGTCGTGATTCCGCACACCGACGCCAGCTCCACGAAGGCGGCGCCGTCGCGGCTGAGCGCGATCGAGCCGGGACACTCGGCGCCCCAGGGGTTGCGGGACGCGGCAGCACGCGCGGACAGACCCAGCGGTCCACTGAGGACGTCCACGGTGCCCTCGCCGCCGTCGGCCACCGGCAGGGGCACCGCCTCGGCACCGGCCGACCCGAGGCCGGCCGCGATCGCCGACGCCACTTCTCCCGCGCTGTAGGTGCCCTTGAAACTGTCCGGCGCGACCACCACCCTCACGCGGCGGCCTCCGGGTTCACGACCCGCACCGCCGCACCCGAAGCAAGCGCGATCGCGTTCCGGGCGCATGACTCCGCCATCTTCGCCCGCACCGACCGCGTCGCGCTGCCCACGTGCGGCAGCAGCGTCGTGTTCGGCAGGTCGGCCAGGCCGGGCGCCAGCCGGGGCTCGTCCTCGTAGACGTCCAGCCCGGCGCCCGCGATCTCCCCGCTCTGCAACGCCTCCACCAGCGCACGCTCGTCCACCACGGGGCCGCGCGCGGTGTTGATCAGGATCGCCGAGCGCTTCATCCGCCGCAGCACGGAAGCGTCCACCAGGTGCCGGGTCTCCGCGGTCAGCGGCACGTGCAGCGACAGGAAATCCGACCGCTCGACCAGTTCGTCCCAGCCCACCCGCTCGACACCCGGCTCGTCGACGGGCCGCCGGCTGGTGCAGCGCACCGTCATCCCGAACGCGAGCGCCCGCCGCGCCACCGCGCGCGCGATGCGGCCGAACCCGGCCAGCCCCAGCGACGCGCCGCTGACGTCCCCGCCCAGCAGCAGCGACGGCTCCCACCCGGTGAACCGCCCGGCGCGCACGAACGCATCGGCCTCCACGCACCGCCGCGCGGTCGCCAGGATCAGCAGCATGGCCACGTCGGCGGTCGCGTCGGTGAGCACGCTGGGCGTGTTGCACACCCGGATGCCGCGCCGGGTCGCGGCGGCCACGTCGATGTTGTCGTAGCCGACCGCGTAGTTGGAGATGCCGCGCAACCGGGCCCCCGCCAGCACGTCGGCGTCGAAAACGTCGGTCAGCTGCGCGACGACCACGTCGTACTCCCCCGACGCGCACACCTCGCCCAGGTCCGGTGACCGTTCCGGCACCACCACCGTGCCGGCCTCGCGCAGCAGCGTCATCCCGGGTTCCGGCAGCGGCGTGGTGACGAAGAACCTCACCGGCAGCTCACCTCTTCGCCGAGCGCCCACGGGAAGGCCGTCGCGCTGGTGCGGGCGCCCTGCGCCGCGCGCGACCGGTTGGGTTCGCCGAGCTCGTCCAGCAGCGCACCGGACAACCGCACGATCCGCGCGAAGGACGACGGCGTGAGCCACGACGGCCGCAGCGCGAACAGCAGGTCCTCGGTGGACGCGTTGCCGCTGGCGCCGGGGGCGAACGGGCACCCGCCGAGTCCGCCGAGCGCACCATCCACTTCGGACGCTCCGGCCGCGATGGCGGCCAGGGTGTTCGCCACCCCCAGGCCCCACGTGTCGTGCCCGTGGTAGACGATGCGGCGCGGCGGCGTCTCGGCGGCCACCCGCGCGACCAGGCTGGTCACCTGCGCGGGCACGGCCTGGCCGAGGGTGTCGCACAGCACGATGTCCCCGGCGCCCTCGGCGCGCGGGTCACGCGCGATCGCCAGCACCCGCTCCTCCGGCACCACTCCCTCGAAGGGGCAGGTGAACGAGGTGGCGATGCACAGCTGGACACGGCCACCCGACGCCGCAGCCACCGCCCGCGGCATCGCCGCCAGACTGTCCTCTGTGGAGCGCCCGATGTTGGCGCGGTTGTGCGCGTCCGAGGCGGACAAGCAGTACTGGAAGTTGACCGCCCCGGCCTCCGCCGCGCGCTCGACGTGCCGGGGCGTGGCGACCCACACCCAGCAGCGCGCCAGCTCGTCCGGGTCCAGCGCGCGGATCACGTCGAGCGTGTCGGCCAGCGGCGGCACCAGGTCCGGCCGCGCCATCGAGCCGATCTCGACGCTCGGCACCCCGGCGGCCAGGAGTTCCCGGACCACCGCGACCTTGCGCGCCGTGGGCAGCGGTTTCCCGGTGAGCTGCAGGCCGTCCCGCAACGTCACGTCCCGCAGGTCAGTCATTTCCGGCGTCCTTCCGGCCGAGCAGGTTCAGGATTTCGTCGGTGTGCTCGCCGAGCCGCGGTCCGGGGGTGCGCAGGGGCAGCGACTCGGTGCCGATCACCGGGACCACCCCGGGGAACCCGATCGGCACCTCCTCTCCGGTGCCCGGGTCGACCGGCAGCGGCTGGATCATCGCCCGCGCCCGGTACTGCTCGTCGGCGCAGATGTCGGCCGCCGTGTAGATCGGCCCGGCTGGCACCCCGGCCTCGTCGAGAATCTTCAGCACCTCGTCGCGGTCCAGGCCACGCGTCCACTCGCCGATCGCCTCGTCCAGTTCGTCACGTCGCGCCCAGCGGCCCGCGTTGTCCGCCAGCCCGGGGTCGTCGGCCAGGTCCGGGCGGCCGATCGCGAGCATGTACCGGCGGAAGATCGAGTCGCCGTTGCCCGCGATCACCACGCTCGCGCCGTCGCCGCACTCGTAGGCGTTGCTGGGCGCGATGCCCTCCATCCGCCCGCCCACGCGCCGCCGCTCGACGCCGTAGGCGAGGTGGTCCGGCACCAGCGACTCCATCATCGAGAACACGGCCTCGTGCAACGCCACGTCGACCACCCGTTCCCGCAGCGGCCGCCGCCGGGGCACCACGGCCCGCTCGTACAGCTCGACCATCACGCCGAACGCGGCGTACAGCCCGGCGATCGAGTCCCCGATGGACACGCCGACCCGGGACGGCGGCCGGTCGGCCTCACCCACCAGGTTGCGCATCCCGCCCATCGCCTCGGCCACCGCGGCGAACCCGGGCCGGTCGGCCAGCGGGCCGGTCTGCCCGAACGCCGAGATCCGCGCGAGCACCACGTCCGGGTTGGCGCGTTCCAGCTCCGCCGGCCCCAGCCCCCACTTCTCCAGCGTGCCGGGCCGGAAGTTCTCGATCACCACGTCGCAGCGCCGGACGAGGTCGAGCACGATGTCCCGTCCCTCGCCGGTGCGCAGGTCGACCGCGATGGACTTCTTGTTGCGGTTGACGGTGTGGAACAGCATGGACACCGTGCCCGCGTAGAGCCGCCAGTTGCGCAGCTCGTCCCCGCGGCCGGGGCGCTCGACCTTGATCACCTCGGCGCCCAGGTCGGCGAGCAGCCGCGCGGCGGTGGGCCCGGCGATGTAGTTGCCGAGCTCCAGCACGCGGACGCCGCGCAGCGGCAGGTGTGCGTGTTCGGTGTCCATCTGTTCCTTCCCGTTCTCAGAGGACGAGGTTGAGCGCGAGGATCGGGCCGAGCGCCACCACGGAGGCGACCGAGACGCCCACCGAGACGGTCTTCAGCGCGCCACGCGTGGTCTGGCCGAGCAGCGACTGCAGCAGCCAGAAGGTGTTGCTGGTCAGGTGGACCATGAACAGCGATCCGGCGCCCGCGGACAACGCGATCAGCACCGGGTCCAGGCCCAGTGACGGCGCGATCGGGGCGAGCAGGCCCGCCGAGGTGATCGCGGAGATCGTCACCGACCCGACCGCGATGTGCAGCACCGCGGCCATCAGCCACACCAGCAGCAGCGGCGCCCAGGTGTTGGCGGAGAAGTACTTGCCGAGGATGTCGCCGAGCCCGGCCGCGGCCAGCACCGCCGCGAGGCACCCGCCGACGGCGTTGAGCAGCAGGATCTGCCCGCTGTCCCGCAGGCCGGAGCCGAGCGCCGATTCCACCGCGGGCTGCCCCATGTACCGCCGGCCGATCAGGCAGGTGCCGACCAGGCCGAGCAGCAGGGCGACCACCGGGCTGGACAGGAACGCCACCACCGGGTTGGACCACTCCAGCATCTCGGCCACCGCGCCCGTCGCGATCAGCACCAGCGCGCCCAGCAGCGGGCTGAACACCACCGGCAGGGCGGGCGGCTTGCGCAGGTCGGCCGCGGCCACGGTGCCCGGACCGCCCTGCGGCCGCGCTTCCGGGGCGACGATCTCGTCGGCCATCTCGTCCTTGGCCGGGTCCCACCAGCCGCGGGCGAACAGCACCGACATGATCGCGATCGCGATGGTCACCGTCGGGATGACCACGACGAGCCCGAAGAGCAGGTACTTGCCCAGCGGCACATGCAGCAGCCCGGCCAGTGCCAGCGCACCGACGCCGGGCACGGTGAACACGATGCCGCACTCCAGCGCGATCGCCAGCGCCGTCGCCATCCGCGCGACGCCGCGTGGCCCGAGCCGCTTGCCGATCCCCCTGGCCAGCGGCCCGGAGATCACCAGCAGCACGTCCAGGAAGATCGACTGCAGCACGGTGGCGATGGTGAGCGCCATCGCGTAGGGGATCCGGCGTTCGCCGAACACCTTGAGCAGCTTGTCCACCAGGCGTTCGATGGCCCGCAGATCACGCAGGATCGCGCCGATGAGCACGCCGAACGCGATGAGCAGGCCGATCTCGGCCATCACGTCGCCGAAGCCGGTGGTGATCTCCTCGACCGTCTTGCTCACGCCGAGACCGGTGGACAGCCCCAGGTAGCAGGAGCCGAGCACCAGCGCGATCACCGGGTTGAGCCGGAAGCGGACGATCAACACCACGATGGCCGCGACCGTGACCCCGGTGTTGATCAGTATTGCGGTGTCTGACATGCGGTTGTCCTGTCGCTCGTGCCTCGTTGCACTGTCGCCACATTATGAGCACAGACCCACAATGTGAGTCAACAGTGGATGCCGATCATGCGCGACAGACGCGAAACGACAGGAATGCATTGATTTTCGATAGATACCGCGCGATACTCGGCGCATGCTCGCCGAACGCTGGGTCGTCCCCCTCCTCCGGATCTTCCTCGTCGCGTTGTTCGGGATCCTGGTGCTGTTCCAGGTGATGTCCCTGCCGGGGCAGTTCGCACACATGGCACGGGAAGACCCCGAAATGGCCTACCTCAGGTGGCCGGCCACCGCGATCACCGTGTTCTGGGTGCTGTGCGTCCAGGTCGTGATCGTCGCGATGTGGCAGCTGCTCACCATGGTCCGCAAGGACCGCATCTTCAGCGAAGCCTCGATGCGCTGGGTGAACGTGATCGTCGGGGCGATCGCCGCCGGGTGGGCCGTGCTCGTCGCGGTGTTCCTCTACGTCGGCGTCAACGCCGACGACCCCGGCCTCCCGCTCGTGCTGTTCCTGCTGGTGGTCGGGGTCGCCGTGGTGGGCCTGCTGATGGTCGTGATGCGCGCCCTGCTGCGCCAGGCCACCACGTTGCGCACCGACATGGAAGCGGTGATCTGAGTGCCGATCGTCGTGCGCATCGACGTCCAGCTCGCCAAGCGCAAGATGAGCGTCGGGGAGTTCGCCGAGCGTGTCGGGATCACCCCGGCCAACGTCGCGGTGCTGAAGAACGGCCGGGCGAAGGCGGTGCGCTTCTCCACACTGGAGGCGATGTGCCGGGTGCTCGGCTGCCAGCCCGGCGACCTGCTGGAATGGGTGCCCGACGACTCAGAGGTCGAGGACCAGGCGGGCGCCCTTCGCCCGTGACACGCAGATCATCATCACGTCACCGGCCGCGCGCTCGTCGTCGTCGAGGACCGAGTCGCGGTGGTCGATCTCGCCGTCCAGCACGGTCGTCTCGCAGGCCCGCAGATCCCCTCGGTGCACGAGGAGATCACCCGCACTCCGGCGTTCTCCACCGCTTCCAGGATCGACAGCTCCGCGGGCACGGTGACCGCCATCCCGCTCGCGCGCAGCTCGACCTCGAACTCGCGGGCCTCGCCGCCGTGCTCGACCGCGGTGAACCGTTCGACGTGCAGCGAACCGGGCGGCCAGGCCTGGCACCGGGTCTCGACCGCATCGATCAGCCCGGCCGGACCGCAGCAGTAGACCACTGTGGACTTCCGTGGCGGGGCGAGGATCGCGTCCAGGTCGAGCATCCCCGCCTCGTCCTCGGGCGTCACCACGACGCGCGAGCCGTAGGACTCCAGGTCCTTGACGAACGCCATCGAGGTCCGGCTGCGGCCCCCGTAGTGCAGGGTCCACTCGGCCATGCCCGCGGAGACGGCGGCGCCCACCGCGAGCCCGGTGAGGAACCGCGCGACCGCCAGCACGAGCACCGAAC